>NZ_JBTVYK010000054.1:0-49108 GCF_054788135.1 Streptomyces sp. O3 | reverse complement strand
GGCTGTGTCTGTTTTTTATATGATCGGGGGTGGGGGGGGGGGGGGGGGGGGGGGGGGGGGGGGGGGGGGGGGGGGGCGCGGGGGGCCGGGTGCCGCCCGCGCCGCCGTACACGCCCCCCGCGCCCCCCGCGCACGCCCCCGACGACTGGGACGCGGGCTGGCGCGGCGGCTCCGCCCCCGCCGCCCCGGTTCCCGCCCCCGTAGGCGCGTCCGCCGCCGCTCCCGACGTGAGTCCGGTGCGGCTGCCGGGCTCCGCCGTGCCGATCGGCCCCGGACCGCGGGTGGCCGACGCGCGGGAAGCCGCGGTCAGGGCCGCGACGCCCGACGGCGGCCTCGCCGACTCCTGGTCCGGCGCGTCGGGGGCCGCGGCGAACGGCGCGGACGCCGCACTGCCCGCTCCCGCCGGACAACCCGCCGCGCCCCCCGCCGCGCCGCCCGAGGGCGCGCCTTGGCGGCCCTGGCGGTTCCGTATGTCGAACGACGTGTGGGGCACCCCGTACGTCGCGGGCGACCAGGTCTATGTCACGTCCTTCGAGGTGCACGCGCTGGACGTGGCCACCGGGCGGCGGCGCTTCAAGACACGCGACGTCGCCTGGTCGATGGCCGTCACGGAAGGCCGTATCCACGCGTCCGACGGCCCGTCGCTGTACGCGCTCGACGCCAAGGACGGCTCCGACCTGTGGCGCGTCCCGACCGAGGCCTGGGTCTACGCGCTCCGGGCCGACCGGGGCACCGTCGTCACCGGCACCCGCGGCGGCGGCGTACAGGCCTACGAGGCGGTCAACGGCGAGAAGCTGTGGGAGATCACCGGCGCCCAGACCGAGTTCGAGACCCCGCAGGCCGGGCCGGTCGTCCAGGACGGCACGGTCTACGTCTGGCAGGACGCGCGGCTGCGCGCCCTGGAGGCCCGTACCGGCGTCGAACGCTGGTCGTACCCCATCGGCGACGCGGCGTCCTGCGGGGGCGTACCGGTCCGGCTCACCCCGGCCGACGACGGCTATGTGTACGTGGTCGCGGGCACGCGCGCGCTGGCGATCGACGTGGCGGCGGGCCATGTCCGCTGGCACTTCGAGGCCCCGGCGGTCTTCCTCTCGCCGCCCGCGTTCGCGCCCGGACCCTCGGTGACCGGCGGCGGCGTCTACCTCGCGGACTACCTGGGCACGGTCTACGCCCTGGACGCCACCGACGGCCGCGACCGCTGGCGGATCGCCACCGAGGCCCGCTCCTCGATCGACCCGGTGCTGGTCACGGGCGGTCATGTGCATGTGGGCAGCGGAAACGGGCTCTACACCCTGGACGCGGTCACCGGCACCCCGAAGTGGCGCTTCCAGGCGGGCGGCGAGGTGATCGGCGCGCCGGTCGCCGCCGAGGAGCGCATCCACTTCGGCTCCGCCGACCACTGTCTGTACACGCTGGACGCGGACGGCGGCCAGCTCCGCTGGAAGCTCGCCACCGGCGGCGAGATCACGGGGTCGCCCGTGGCCGAGGCCGGTGTGGTCTACGCGTGCAGCAAGGACCGGTGCGTCTACGCGCTGGACGCCGTGAAGGGCACGGGCACGGCGACGGCCCGCTGACCGTGACGTGTCCCTGTCTGTGACGGCCGTCGTACCAGACACGGAAGGGATTCCGGACGGCGGCCGTCCGCTCCCGACGCTACGCCGCCTTCGCCCCGCCTGCCAGGCAGGCGGGGGTTCAAAGACAGTCCAGTCTCAGCGGACTCTGAAGTCCGGGCGGCGGGCGGCGAAGAGGTCCGCCTGCCGCTGAGGGGACAGATTGCCGAGCGCGATGAGGTGCGGCGCGTGCGCGAGCGCCTGGGTGCGCGCCGCCTCCTTCGCCGCCCAGACGGCCCGTACGGTGCCCTGCACGGCCTCGGTCGGGTACCCGGCGATGGTCGCCGCGCAGGCCAGGGCCGCGTCCAGGGCCCGGCCCGGCGCGGTGAGCTCGGAGACCAGGCCGGTCTCGTACGCCCGCCGGGCCGAGACCCGTTCGGCCGTACCCATCAGGGCCATCCGCGCCACCTCCCCGAACGGCATCCGCTGGGCCATGAACACGGACTCGTACGCGCTGACCATGCCGTAGGTCGTGTGCGGGTCGAAGAAGGTCGCGTCGGCGTCGGCGACGATGAACTCCGCCTCGCCGAGCAGATAGAACGCGCCGCCGCAGGCCATCCCGTTCACGGCGGCGATCACGGGCTTGAACAGGTCGTTCGCCTTGGGCCCTATCGTGAGCAGCGGATCGTCGACGGCGTACGGGGACGAGGGCTGCGGCACGGCCACGGACCGGTCGACGCCGGTGCAGAAGGCCCGGCCGCCGGCGCCGGTGAGGACGATCGCGCGCACGGCGTCCTCGTACCGGAACCGCCGCCAGGCGGCGGCGAGCCCGGCGGCGGTCTCCAGGTCGATCGCGTTGTGCTTCGACGGCCGGTCGAGGGTGACGACGGCGACCCCGGTCTCCTCGTCGGTCTCGACGCGCGGGGACGTCGCGCCGCTCACCGGTCCCGGTCCAGTACCCAGCGGGGCACGGCGATCCCGCCGACCTCGCCGAAGACGACCCGGACGCGGGCGCCGACGCGCAGCAGCTCGCCGGGCACCGAGTTCAGCGGCGCGTCAGGGCCGGTGACCAGGTTGCCGACCAGGCGGATGCGCGGGGCGTCGGCGAGCTCGACGACGATCGCGTTGTACGGCGCCTGCTCGGCGTAGGCGGGCAGCAGCGGCGGGTGCGGGACGACGTACGACCAGATGCGGCCCTTGCCGCTCATCGCGCGCCACTCGCTCGCGAAGGACTGGCAGCGGGGACAGCAGGGGCGGGGCGGGAAGCGCGGCTCGCCGCAGCCGGGTGCGGCGCAGGCCTGGACGCGCAGCTCGCCGCGGGCGGCGTACTCCCAGAAGGGCGCGCCGTCGTCGTCGGGCAGGGGCGGCAGCAGCGCGCCCGCCCGAGCGCCGTCGGCGGCGGGGCGGTCGGCACCGGGGCGGTCTGCAGCGGGGCCGTTGTCAGTGGCGGGGTTCATAGTGGAGGACATGAGCGATCAACTCCTCAGCAGGACGGCCGAAGTGGGTACGCCCTCGCCCGCGGTGACCAGGCAGGTGGCGGCGTCGGGTATCTGCGCCGTGCTGGTGCCGCGCAGCTGCTTCACGCCTTCGGTGATGAGGTTGAAGCCGTGGACGTACGCCTCGCTGAGTCCGCCGCCGCCGGTGTTGAGGGGCAGCCGTCCGCCGATCTCCAGGGCGCCGCCCTCGGTGAAGGCCGCGCCCTCGCCGCGGGCGCAGAAGCCGTAGCCCTCCAGGGACAGCGGGATCAGCGGGGTGAAGGCGTCGTAGATCTGGGCCACGTCGACGTCCTGGGGGCCGAAGTCGGCCTGCTTCCACAGCTGTCGGGCGGCGGTCCAGGCCGGTCCGGTGAGCGGGTCGTCGTTCCAGTAGTTGACCATGCCGTGGTGCTGGGACGGCAGTCCCTGGGCGACGGAGTGCAGATACACGGGCTTCTGACGGCAGTCGCGGGCGCGTTCGGCCGACACGACCACACAGGCGAGGGCGCCGTCGGTCTCCAGGCAGTTGTCGAAGAGGCAGAGCGGCTCGCTGATCCAGCGTGCCGTCATATACATCTCGCGGGTGAGGGGGCGTTCGTACATCATCGCGGCCGGGTTCTGGTTGGCCCGGTTGCGGCAGGCCAGCGCGACATTGAAGAGGTGGTCCCGAGTGGCTCCGTACTCGTGCATATAGCGGCGGGCCAGCATGCCGATCTCGTCCGCGGGGCGCAGCAGGCCGAACGGCCTGGTCCACTGGGCGGGGGCGGGCAGTTGGACGGCGGTGTTCGTCCAGGGCCGCGGCCCGCTGCCGCGCTTGCGCGACCGCCAGGCGACGCCGACGCTCGCCTGCCCGGTGGCGATCGCGGCGGCCAGGTGCGCGAGGGTCGCGCAGGAACCGCCGCCGCCGTAGCCGACCTTGCTGAAGAAGGTCACGTCACCCGCGCCGATCGCCTTGGCGATCTCGACCTCGTCGGTCTCCTCCATGGTGTACGAGGCGAAGGCGTCCACCTCGGACGGGGCGATTCCGGCGTCGTCGAGTGCGCTGACGATCGCCCGGCAGGCCAGGGCCTTCTCGGACTCCGGCAGGTGTTTGGCGAAGGGGGTCTGTCCGATGCCGGCAATCGCCGTAGCGTCTTTGAGGCCTGTCGTCGCTGTCGCTGTCGCCGTCGCCGTACGCGCCGCCATCGCCGCCTCCGTGGTCAACCTGCCCGCGTCACTGCTGACAGCGGGGAAGGGTACAGCTAATCTGACGGATAGTCAGCTACTGGGTGGGAGGGCTTGTGATGCGAGCGAGACCTGCACGCGCGACACCTGCACACGCGACGCCCGCGGCGCGCGGCGGCCTGGAGTGGGGCACCATCCCGGAACTGGTGCGCGCGGCGGCGCTGCGGTTCGGCGAGCGCGAGGCGGTGGCCGACGGCCGCACCCGGATCACGTACGCCGAACTGGGCGAGCGGGTGGAGCGGGCCGCCGCGGCCTGCATGGCCAGCGGCGTACGCACCGGCGACCGGGTCGCGATCTGGGCTCCCAACACCCTGGACTGGATCGTCTCGGCGCTCGGCGCGGTCTGCTCCGGCGCGGTCCTGGTCCCGCTGAACACCCGCTTCAAAGGCGCCGAGGCGGCGTACGTCCTGGCCCGCTCCCGCGCGAAGCTGCTGTTCGTCACCGGAACCTTCCTCGGCGCCTCGTACGTCGCGTCCCTGCGCCGCGCGACCGCCGAAGGCAGCGGCACGGGACCGCTCCCGAGCCTCCCGCACCTGGAGCAGGCGGTGGTATTCGCGGACGACGCCCCGGAGAACTTCCGCTCCTGGAAGGACTTCCTGGCCGACGGCGAGCGCGTCAGCGTCGCCGACGTCCGCGACCGCGCCGCCGAGATCGACGCGTCGTCCCCCTCCGACATCATCTTCACCTCGGGCACCACGGGCCGCCCCAAGGGCGCCGTCATCACCCACGCCCAGACCCTGCGCTGCTACGACGTCTGGAGCGAACTGGCGGGCCTGCGCGAAGGCGACCGCTATCTCATCGTCAACCCGTTCTTCCACACCTTCGGCTACAAGGCGGGGATCATCGCCTGCCTGACGCGCGGCGCGACGATGGTGCCGCAGCCGGTGTTCACCACCGACACGGTGCTGGCGAACATCGCCGCCGAACGCATCTCGGTCCTGCCGGGCCCGCCCACCCTGCACCAGTCCCTGCTCGACCACCCGGCCCGCGACCAGCACGACCTCTCCGCGCTCCGGCTGGTCGTGACGGGCGCGGCGGTCGTCCCCCTCCGCCTCGTCGAGCGGCTGCGCTCGGAGCTCCGCATCGGCACCGTACTGACCGCCTACGGCCTGTCCGAAGCGAGCGGCATCGTCACCATGTGCCGCCGCGGCGACGACCCCGCGGTCATCGCCGGCACCTCCGGCCGGGCCATCCCCGACACCGAGATACGGGTGACGGACGCCGCGGGCCAGCCCCTGCCGCCCGGTCAGCCGGGCGAGGTCCTGGTCCGCGGCCACCACGTCATGAGCGGCTACTTCGAGGACCCCCTGGAGACCAAGAAGGCCCTCACCCCCGACGGCTGGCTGCGCACCGGCGACGTGGGCGTACTCGACGAGGCGGGAAACCTGCGCATCACCGACCGCCTCAAGGACATGTTCATCGTCGGCGGCTTCAACGCCTACCCCGCCGAGATAGAGCAACTCCTCGCCCTGCACCCGGACATCGCGGACGTCGCGGTGATCGGCATACCCGACCCCCGCCTCGGCGAGGTCGGCCGCGCCTACGCGGTGCGCCGCCCCGGCTCCACCCTGACCGCCGACGACCTGATCGCCTGGTCCCGCCGTGAGATGGCCAACTACAAGGTCCCGCGCGAGGTCGAGTTCGTCCCCGGCCTCCCACGGAACGCGAGCGGCAAGGTCCTGAAGCGGGAACTGCGGGAACTGCGGGAACTCGGGAAACCGAGGCCCCGGCCGCTCACCAGAGAGGAGTGTTGAGCTCGACCGCGCGCCGGGCCGCGGCGAGCGCGGCCGCGTCCCCCACGTCCAGCGCGGTGTCGGTGAACTTGATGGTGTGATCGTCGCCGTGCGCGGCGGCCGCCTGGAAGACCTCCTCGGCGGTCAGCTCCCCCGACGGGCTGTAGACGACGCCCTCCCGAGGCCGGTACGCCGCCGTCACCGCCGCGCTCGCCGCCCAGGCCGCCGCCAGCGAGGAGGGCCACAGCTCGCGGGGGAGCGCGGGCAGGGTCCGCAGCACGGCGTTGGGCGCGGTCGCGGAGTGCACCATCATGACCGGCTCGCCGTGCCCGTGGGTGGCGTACCGGTGCACCGAGGCGGTGACCAGCTCCGTCAGCGCGGCACGGGCGGCGTCCGGGTCCCCGGCGTTCCCGTCACCGGCGTTCCCGGCCCCGGCGCTCCCGTCCCCGGCGCTCGGGGCGGTCGCGGCGGCATGCCCCGGCCAGGTGGGGAAGGCCGATATCTGCGAGAGCCGGTTGCGGATGCCGCCGCCCTGCTCGGGCACGGCCTCCACCGCGTCCAGCGCGGCCAGGGCGCTCGGCGCGGTGCGCAGGGTCCGCACCTCGGGCAGATACAGCTGGCGCGCGGCCCAGTACCCGAGCGCGTGGGCGAGTTCGGCGACACGGGGAGCGCTCTCGTCGCCGCCCAGCAGCGTCCGTACGGCATGCCCGATCCGGATCACCGAGTGCGTGGCGCTCGCTGCGATGCCCGGCAGCAGCCGGGGCCACCACTGGGCCAGCACGTCCCGCCAGGGCCGCCCCTCCCCGGAGATCTCCCGCTCGAAGTACGCGATCCAGTCCGCGACCCGCCGCTCATCCCCCATCGCCTCCCGCCAGTTGGCCTCGGTGATGGGTTCGCGGAGGTCGGGGAAGTCCTCCAGCTTCCCGCTGTACCGATCGATCCACTGGTGTACGGCGGCCGCCTGCCCGTGGTGCACGAGCGCCTCCACGGCCATGGGCGCGTGATTGCTCAACCCGCCTTGGTACTCAGGCCCGGTGGCGTGCAGGCGTAGCAGCGCTTCGTCAAGGATGCCGGTGGTGTCATCGCTCATGCACCCCACGCTAGGCCGCCGCCCGCGCCGACGTAACGGCCCGCGGCCCTAGGACCTGCGACGGAGACGGGCACGAGCCCTGATACGAGTACCAGGACCCGCGAGAAGCGGACCGCGCGGGAACCCCTACCCTGATGCCCTGCGTCTGCCCAGAAGACAGGCGTACGACGGAAGCACGGGGATTCGGGGATTCGGGGGAACACATGGGCACGGCACGGGACCGGCTGCGCTCCAGCACGGTGGTACTGGGCGGAATGGGCCTGCTCGCGGCCGCGCTCACCGCGTGCGGCTCGGAACCGGACAAGCGGTGCGTGGACCGGGACAGCTACGACCGCGACCTGGGCTACCGCGTCATCGACTCCCAGAACTGCAAGACCAGCGCCTCGCCCAAGTCAAGCCGGGACGCCGCCTGGTACTACGGCGGCCGGAAGAAGAGCGGCTGGGCCAAAGGCGGTTCGTTCCGCAAGCGGTCGAAGGATTCCGGCTCCAGTTCCGGCGCCGGCGGCGGCACCGGCTCGTCAAGCGGCACCGGATCGTCGAACGGCGGCCAGTACACCTCGGGCGGCGGCTCGTACGACGACGACGGCGGCTACGGCAGCAGCGGCAGCGTGACCCGAGGCGGCTTCGGCAAGCCCGGCTCCGGCAGCTCGGGCGGCTGACCGCCGATGCAGCGCCACACCATCGAGCCGCGCCCCGGCTGGCAGCAGACCGTCGAACAGCAGGGGTTGATCTATCCCCTCACCCGCTACCCGGACGACTCGCTGCGCCCGTACTGGGACGAGAGCGCGTACTACGCGTTCACGCTCCCGGAGGTGGAGGCGCTGGAGGAGACCGTCGAAGAGCTGCACCAGATGTGCCTGGCCGCCGCCGCGCACATCGTGGACACCGGCCGCTTCGCCGAACTCGGCATCCTGGACGGCCGCCTGGCCGACCTGATCGCCGAGTCATGGCGACGACGGTCCGAACAGCCCAGCGTCTACAGCCGGTTCGACCTCCGCTACGACGGAAGGGATGGCGGAAGGGATGGCGGAAGGGGCGGCGGCCCGGCCAAGCTGCTGGAGTACAACGCCGACACGCCTACCTCGCTCGTGGAGGCCGCCAGCGCCCAGTGGTTCTGGATGGAAGAGCGCTTCCCGGACGCCGACCAGTGGAACTCCCTCCACGAACGCCTCGTCGACGCCTGGAAGCGGCAGGCCCCGCTCCTCCCGTCCCGCGGCCCGCTGTACTTCGCGCACTCGGCGGACGACGAACTCGGCGAGGACCTGATGACGGTCGCGTACCTGCGGGAGACCGCCGAACAGGCCGGGCTCGCGACCGAGGCCATCGCGATGGAACACATCGGCTGGGACGACCTCTCCGGACGCTTCGTCGACCAGCGACTCGGCTTCATCCGCGCCTGCTTCAAGCTCTACCCGTGGGAGTGGCTGGCGACGGACGACTTCGGCCCGCACGTCCTGGACACCCTCGACAACGGCGGCGGCACCGGCAGCACCCTGTGGATCGAGCCCGCCTGGAAGATGCTGCTCTCCAACAAGGCGCTGCTAGCGGTGCTGTGGGAGCTCTACCCCGGCCACCCGAACCTCCTCCCCGCCTACCTGGACGGCCCGCGCGAGCTGGCGGCCGGTTCCACGCCGGGCCCCGGCTACGTCGCCAAGCCGCTCCTGGGCCGGGAGGGCGCGGGCGTCACCGTCCACCAGCCCGGATCCGCCCCCGTCGTACGCGACGAGCCCTGCTGCTACCAACAGCTGGCCCCGCTCCCCGACTTCGACGGCAACCGGGTCGTGCTCGGCGCGTGGACGGTCGGCGACGAGGCGGCGGGCCTCGGCATCCGCGAGTCGTCGGGCCTGGTCACGGACGAGTACGCCCGCTTCATCCCGCACGTGATCCGCTGAAGCGCCCCGGTCTCCCCGACCTCAGGATGCCGGGCCTCCCGAGGCCAGCCGCAGATCGACCCAGACGTCCGTGTCGCCCTCGTCCAGCACGTACCGCTCGACCTCGACGAAACCACGCGCCAGCGCGAACCGCAGCCCCTCCGTGTTCGCCGCGAGAACGACCGTCTCGATCCCGTCGGCCCCGAGTTCCCTCGCCTGCTGGAGCGAGCGCGCGTAGAGCTGCCCGCCGAACCCCTGCCCGCGGTACTCGGGGAGCACGCGCGCGATGACGGTCGCCGCGGCGGTCTCGTCGCCCGGCGGCCGCACGGTCGTACACCCCACGAGGACGTCCCCGAGGTACGCCACCTCCAGGCGATACCGCGCGGCCCGCCCGCGCACGTCGTCCAGCGACATGGCGGCGGGCGGCACGATGACGTTGTGCACGTGCCGCCAGTCCGTGAGCTGCGCGTCGGTGCGGGGTTCGATGAAGCGAAGGCTGTCCATCGCCGCAGCGA
This sequence comes from Streptomyces sp. O3, assembly GCF_054788135.1. Classification (NCBI taxonomy): domain Bacteria; kingdom Bacillati; phylum Actinomycetota; class Actinomycetes; order Kitasatosporales; family Streptomycetaceae; genus Streptomyces; species Streptomyces sp. O3. Next base: position 39,650 of record NZ_JBTVYK010000054.1, on the reverse strand, counting down.
ACCCGAGCACGGGCCCCGACGTCAACCGCATTCGCGTCGCGCGGCGTGACGCCGCCCATGGCATGACTCACAGAAAAAGTACAGGCAGCGTGAGCAACTATCCTGATGTGTCCCGTTTCGGTCAGGTGCATTCCGGCGAGAGGACGCCTCCGAGGTATACGCAGAGTTAATCGGTGCCATGTGGCCTGCATAAACTCGGCGGACTGAAGCCGCACCCGCGACCCCGCGGCGAGGCTTTCTTCTTTCTCACTGACCAGGGAAGGCCCAAGTGAAGTTCCGCCGTACTCTCGCGGTGGCCGTCGCCGCTGCTGTGACCACGCCTGTCGCACTCATCGCCGCCACCCCCGCGTTCGCCGACAGCCCGGCCGCGTCCCAGACGCAGGCGCAGACGCAGACACAGACGCAGAACCAGCCGACGTACCAGGAGCTGGAAAAGGCGGCGGCCGAGGCGAAGAAGACGTACGAGAAGGCCCTCGCCGAGAGGGAGAGGCTGCAGAACGTACTCAAGGTCACCCTGGAAGCCGACACCCACCCGCTCAAGGCCGCCTGGCTCACCGCGGACAAGGCGGCCAAGGAGGCGAGCGCCGCCAGGACCGCTGCCGAGAAGGCGGTGGAAGACGCCCAGACCAAGCTCGACGCGGCCGGGGACGAGACCGAGAAGGCCACGGCCCAGAAGGCTCTCGACCAGGCCAAGGAGGCCCTGCCCAAGGCCGTCAAGGCCGAGGAGACGGCCAAGGCCGAAGCCAAGAAGGCCCGCACCGCGCTGGACGACGCCAGGGTCGCCGCGGCCCGCGAGTACCACCTGAACCAGCAGGCCCTCAAGGAGGCCGACAAGGCCAAGAAGGCCGCCGACAAGGCGCTCGCCGAAGCGAAGAAGTGCGTCCGTGAGGCGGGGCTCACCGCGCTCGCGGACGGCCTGCCGTCGAAGGTGACCGCCGGTACCACCGTCGAGTTCACGCTCCGGCTGACCAATGGAACCGACCGGACGGTGAAGGTCAAGCCGCTGGTGGCCATCCACCCGAAGGACGGGACGAACCGCCACCTCAAGATGCAGTGGTCCGACGGTTCCGGCTGGCAGGACCCGAAGTCTGGCGATCCCCACCACCTCGACCTCGACAAGGCCATCGAGCCGGGCGGCGACAGCGCCGTCAAGATACGCCTGCGGCTCGGTTCCGAGTCCCCGGCCGGTGACGCCTTCGCCCTGTTCGCCATCGACGGCTCCAACCAGTACAACCCCTGCCTCAACGGCCCGATGAAGCGGTACGACTTCGAGCTCCTGCCTGCTGGCAGCGAGCCCGGCCCGGTCGACGACGCCGAGCCCGGCAAGCCTGACAAGGGCGACGACCAGCGGCCGGACACGGACAAGCCCGACACGGATAAGGGCTCCTCCAAGCAGCCAGCGGACGGCGACAGCGGCAACGCCTCAGACGCCAGCCCCAGCCCCAGCCCCAGCACTGGCACTGGCACTGGCACGGACGCTGACACCGACGCTGACGGGAACCTCGCCAAGACCGGCGCGTCCTCGTCCACGACCCCCATCGCCCTCGCGGGCGCCGCCGCCGTGGCACTCGGCGCCGGAGCGGTCTTCGTCGTACGCCGCCGCAAGGCCACCGCCGCCAGCTAGGACAGGCCCTAGGGCATGCCTCGGCCGCAGCGGCTCCCCTCCAGGCCGCTGCGGCCGATCCCCGTGGGGGTTGGTCCGGTGAGGACCTCTTATGGCATGTGGTTGTCCTGGGGCTTCAGGATCGGCTCGTCCTTGGCCTCAGCCGTCTGTATGTCGATCACCGGGGAGATCTCGTCCACAGGCTCGCTGGGCATGTGGTTGTCCTGCGTGGTGATGTCCCCGGACTTCTTCATCTGCTGCTGCTCGCTCATGGCTTGAGCTCCCCTGTTGTGGTTGAGATCGAATCGAACGACTGAGGAACGCCCGTCCGGCAGCTCCCCCGAGGACCGCCGGACGGGCGTTCGGAGCCGTTCACCCTAGCCGGTTCGGCTCCTCGCCAGACCGTCTGCCCCCCGGCGCAACGGTTCGACTAAGACGAGAGTGCCGTACGGCGATAAACGAATGATGAACGCCCGTGACAGGGGCTTTTCGGGGGCCCGCCCAGCGCGTTCTCAGGCAGCCGTGGCGGGCGCGAGCAACCTGCGGATCTCACTCGTCTCGGCCACGGGACCGCACTGCTCGTAGAGCGCGAGTGCTTCCTCCCAGCACACCTTGGCCCGGTCGAGTTGGCCGAGTCCCGACAGTGCCTTGCCCAGCAGGGTCAGCACCTCGCCGCGTATCCGGTCGCCGCCGATGCAGCGCAGCGCGAGCGCCTGTTCGGCGTGCTGAGCCGCTTGAAGGTGTCGGCGCGCGGCGAGATGCACATCGGCGATGCGGAAGTGGGTGGTTCCCTGCCAGAGCTGCTGCCGGTGGCCGGTGAACGTACCCAGCGCGTCGGAGAGCTGACGGAGCGCGTCGGTGAGCCGGTTGGCTCTGGTCAGCGCGATCCCGAGGGAATAGCGGCCGTTGGCCGCGCGCAAGGTGGAGCCCAGTTCGTCGTAGATGTCGATGCCCTGCTGCGCGGTCTCGACCGCGGTCGTGGTGCGGCCCAGCCCCAGATGGGCACGGGAGAGATTGCACAGAGCGGTGGCCTCGCTGGCGCGGTTGCCCGCCGAACGGGAGTTCTCGATAGCCTTGTTGAGGAAACCCTCACCGTCATCGAAACGGGCCTGGTGCAGGGCGATGATGCCCCGGTCATTGGCCGCCCAGCACACCGCCGCCGGGTCCACCGCGGACTCCGCCAGCCGCATCGCCAGGCGGGCCTCCTCGTCCGCGTCCGCGATGCGCCCGGACACGAGCAGGACGTTGGTGAGCGTCGTACGGGCCCGGCCCTCGGCGAAGGTGTCTCCGGCGCGCCGCGCCGCGTCGCGTACGGCGACGGCCGTGGTCTCGTACCGGAGCGCGTTGGCGCCCGACTCGGCGAGGTCCTTCGCCGCCCACAGCAGGTCGACCGCGCGTCGCAGGCGTTCGGGGGCCGTCGACTGCTGGACGCAGGCCAGCAGGCATTCGGCCTCCGCGTACAGCCAGTCCAGGGCCGCGCCGCCGTCCGTGAACTCCAGGCCGGAGTAGCGGGTCGGCGCCAGGTGGTCGACCATCAGGTCGCCGGGCCGCTCGATCGCGTACACCCCCGCCGCCGTGGCCAGGTAGAAGTCCAGGAGCCGGGAGAGCGCGGCCTCGCGCTCGCTCGGGGGCTGTTCGTCCCGTTCCGCGCAGGCGCGGGCGTAGAGCCGTACGAGGTCGTGGAAGCGGTAGCGGCCCGGCGCGGCCGACTCCAGGAGGGACGTGTCGACCAGGGACTCCAGCAGGTCCTCGGTGTCCTCGACGGGGAGGCCGAGGACGGCCGCCGCCGCGGCGACCGAGATGTCCGGCCCTTCGGCGAGCCCGAGCAGCCGGAACGCCCGTGCCTGCGCGGGCTCCAGCGCGCCGTAGCCCAGCTCGAACGTCGCCTTCACCGCCAGGTCGCCCGCCTGGAGTTCGTCCAGACGGCGGCGCTCGTCGCCGAGCTTCGCGGCCAGCACGGAGACCGTCCAGGTGCGGCGCGCGGCGAGGCGGGACGCGGCGATGCGGATGGCCAGCGGGAGGAAGCCGCAGGCGGCGACCACGTCCAGGGCGGCTTCCCGCTCCGCCGCCACCCGCTCCTCGCCCACGATCTTGGTGAAGAGCTGGAGCGCCTCCTCCGGTGACATCACATCCAGGTCGACCAGATGCGCCCCGGCCAGATCGACCATGCGGATCCGTGAGGTGACCAGCGCGGCGCACCCGGCCGTGCCGGGCAGCAGCGGGCGCACCTGGGCGGCGTCGCGGGCGTTGTCCAGCAGGACCAGCACCCGACGGCCGTCGAGGAGCGAGCGGTACAGGGCCGCGCGCTCCTCCATGGAGTCGGGGATCGCGGAGTCGGCGGTGCCGAGGGCGCGGAGGAAGGAGCCGAGCACGGTCTCCGGCTCGGCGACGCGCGGGCCCGCTCCCTGGAGGTCGACGTACAGCTGGCCGTCGGGGAAGTGGGCGCGGACCTCGTGGGCGACGTGCACGGCGAGGGTCGTCTTGCCCACGCCGCCGATCCCGGCCAGGGCGGAGACCGCCATCACCCGGCCCTCCTCGGCGGTCAGGTACGCGCCCAGCTCCGCGACGAACGACGCGCGCCCGGTGAAGTCCGGGACGGTCGCCGGGAGCTGGGCCGGGCGGACCGGCGCCGTGGCCGGGGCGGCGGGCGCGGCGCCGGGCTCGGCCAGGGCCGGGTCGGCCTGGAGGATGCGCCGCTGGAGTTCGGCGAGGCCGGGGCGCGGGTCCACGCCGAGCTCGTCCGCGAGCAGGCGGCGGGTGTCCGCGTAGACGGCGAGGGCCTCGGCCTGGCGGCCGGAGCGGTAGAGGGCGAGCATGAGCAGTTCGCGCAGGCGCTCGCGCAGCGGGTGGGCCGCCGTGAGCGCGGTCAGCTCGGATACCGACTCGGCGTGGCAGCCCTGCTCCAGGTCCATGTCCAGGCGGGTTTCGAGGAGTTGCAGCCGCCACTCCTCCAGCCGGGTGCGCTGGGTGTCCGCGTAGGGTCCGGGTACGTTGGCGAGGGGCTCGCCGTCCCAGAGGGCGAGGGCGTCGTTGAGCAGGGCGCGGGCGCGGCAGAGGTCGCTCGCGCCTCTGGCCTTCTCGGCTCGGGCCCACAGGTCCTCGGCCACGGCCAGGTCGAGCGCGTCGCCGGGCAGCCGGATCGCGTAGCCGCCCGACTCGCTGGTCAGGACGTCGGGGGAGAGCGCCTTGCGCAGCCGGGAGGCGTAGGTGCGTACCGCGGCGAGCGCCTGTGACGGGGGCTCCTCGCCCCAGACCGCGTCGATCAGCTCGGCGGCGGTGGCGGTGCGGCCCTCGCGCAGCAGGAGCGCCGCGAGCAGGGCGCGTTGCTGGGGCGATCCGGTGCTCAGCGGCTCGCCGCCGCGCCAGGCCCGTACCGGTCCGAGCACGCTGAAGCGCAGCGCCTCCCGTGACATCGACACCTCGGGGCGCCGCTGCTCGGGTACGCGCGGTACACCGTCCATCCCTGCCCCCTGGCGAACCTGGACCGAACCTTGACGGTTCCTTGCAAAGCGTGGCGATCCGCGGTTTATTCCCGCGCTTCGCGTCTGCCCGCCGTGGAATCGCCGCTGCCAGTCTGCCTTGTGCGCGCCGGATACGTCAGCCGTGGGAGACACCTCTCACACGGTCCACCCAAGCCAACCTGGTGCACCCCCGGCAGGCAAGGCGGGGACAGGTCACGTACGCGGTGCACACCAGTCACTCGCCCGTCACGCGCCGCTCGGATCCGGGCTCGTATCCGGGCTCGCATCCGGCCGTCTGGCCGCGCGCGATGAGCTGACGGTTCGTCAGATCGGCGCTACCGTGGTGCGCATGGAGACCTTCCCGAAGATCATCTCGGTGGACGACCACACGGTCGAACCCCCCAACGTCTGGCAGGACCGCCTCCCGTCGAAGTACCGCGACACCGGCCCCCGCGTGGTTCGTGCCCCTTTGCGGGAAATGACCTTCATGGGCGGGAAGTTCGCTCCCGTGATGGGGGAGAAGGGAGACGACGGGCCGATAGGCGACTGGTGGGTCTACGAGGATCTGCACCGCCCGCTGACCCGCCTGGACACCGCCGTCGGCTACGACAGGGACGAGATCAAGCTGGAAGTCATCACCTACGAGCAGATGCGGCCGGGGTCGTACAGCGTCCCCGAGCGGCTGGCCGACATGGACGTGAACCACGTCCAGTCCGCCGTCTGCTTCCCGACCTTCCCGCGCTTCTGCGGCCAGACCTTCACCGAGGCCGGGGACCGCGAGCTGGGCCTGCTGGGGGTACGGGCGTACAACGACTGGATGGTGGAGGAGTGGTGCGGCGCGCAGGCGCGCGGACGGCTGATCCCCCTCACCCTCATCCCGCTGTGGGACGCCCGCCTCGCCGCCGACGAGGTGCGCAGGAACGCCGCGCGCGGGGTGCGGGCGGTGGCCTTCTCCGAGATCCCGCCGCACCTGGGCCTCCCGTCCATCCACACGGACGACTGGGACCCGTTCCTGGCGGCCTGCGACGAGACCGGGACGGTCGTCGCCATGCACATCGGCTCGTCCAGCAGGATGCCGTCCACATCGGCGGACGCGCCGCCCGCCGTCGGATCCACGATCACCTTCGCCAACTGCTGCTTCTCGATGGTCGACTGGCTGATGAGCGGCAAGTTCGAGCGCTTCCCGAACCTCCGAATCATGTACGCCGAGGGGCAGATCGGGTGGATCCCGTACATCCTGGAGCGGGCGGACGTGGTCTGGGAGGAGAACCGCGGCTGGGGCGGAGTCGCCGACAAGGTGCGCCGCCCGCCGTCCGAACTCTTCGCCGACCACGTCTACGGCTGCTTCTTCGACGACGCCTTCGGCCTGCGGAACCTGGACGCGATCGGGGTCGGCAACGTGCTGTACGAGACCGACTACCCGCACTCGGACTCGACCTGGCCGAAGTCCCGCGAGGTCGGCGAGAGCCAGATGGGACACCTGGACCCGGACGTCGTGGACCGCATCGTCCGGGGCAACGCGATCGACCTGCTGGGCCTGACCGAGGACGGGCTGTGGGGGCCGTCCGCGCCGTCGGGACCGGCCGAGTCGTCGGGGCCGCCTGCGCAGGGGGGCCCGGCGTGAACCCGAGGGAGTCGTCGCGAGCGCGGCGGCGGCGCCTGGTCTACGGGATGCAGCTTCCCGTCCAGTCGCAGAGCACCCTCTACGCCGAGCCGTGGGAGGCGGGGGCCGGGCCCGCCGACCTCGTGGAGATCGCCCGGACCGCGGACCGCTCCGGGTTCGCGTACCTCGCCAGCTGCGACCATGTGGCGATCCCGCGCCGCCTCGCGGCCGCGATGGGCACCGTCTGGTACGACCCGGTGGCCACCCTCTCCTTCCTCGCGGCCGTCACCGAGCGGGTGCGGCTGCTCAGCCACGTCGCCGTCGTCGGGCTGCGGCACCCGCTGATCACCGCCAAGCAGTACGCCACGGTGGACTGCCTCTCCGGCGGCCGCCTGATCCTCGGGGTCGGGGCCGGGCATGTGGCGGAGGAGTTCGACGCGGTGGGCGCGGACTTCGCGGGGCGCGGGGCCGTGCTGGACGAGACGATCGACGCGCTCAGGGCGGCGCTCGGCCCTGGCGAGTTCCCCGAACACCACGGCGAGCGCTACCGGTTCCGCGACCTCGGGCAGCGACCCCGGCCCGCCCAGGAGCGGGTCCCGCTGTGGGTGGGCGGCTCATCGCCCGCCGCCGTACGCAGGGCCGCGACCCGCGGCGACGGCTGGCTGCCGCAGGGCGACCCGCGCGACCGGCTGCCCGCGCAGATCGCGAAGCTGAAGCGGCTGCGCGAGGCGGCGGGGGTGGCGGAGCCGATCACCGTCGGGGCCATCGCCGAGCCGCTGTACGTGGGCGAGCCCGCCTGGGACGTGGGGCGCCGGGCGCTGAGCGGCAAGCCGGAGGCCGTCGCCGATTCGCTGCGCGCGTACGCGGCGATGGGCGTGGACCAGATCCAGGTGCGGTTCCGCAGCCGGAGCCGCGCCGAACTCGCCGACCAGATGGCGGCGTTCGGCGCGGACGTGGCGCCGCTCCTCGACGACTGAGTCAACGGCCGAAGTCAACGGCCGAAGTCAGGCCGAAGTCAACGAACGGCTCAAGCGGATGGGTCCGTGAAGGAGTGCGTATGGGCAAGCTGGACGGGCGCGTCGTCATCGTCACCGGCGCCGCACGCGGGCAGGGCGAGCAGGAGGCGCGGCTCTTCGCCGATGAGGGCGCCAGCGTCGTCCTGGCCGATGTGCTGGACGACCAGGGGGCGGCCGTCGCCAAAGAGATAGCCGAGGAGACCGGCGAGGACCGGGCCAGGTACGTCCACCTGGACGTCGGAAGTGAAGAGGACTGGACCGCCGCCGTGGCCGCCGCCAAGGAGGCCTTCGGCCGCGTAGACGGGCTGGTGAACAACGCCGGGATCCTGCGGTTCAACGCGCTGGTGGACACCCCGCTGGACGAGTTCATGCAGGTGGTGCGGGTCAACCAGGCGGGCTGTTTCCTCGGGATCAAGGCCGTCGCGGGCGAGATCGGCGCGGCGGGCGGCGGGACGATCGTGAACACCGCCTCGTACACCGCGCTGACCGGCATGGCCGCCGTCGGCGCCTACGCGGCGACCAAACACGCGATCCTCGGGCTGACTCGGGTCGCGGCGCTGGAGCTCGCGCCGCGCGGCATCCGGGTCAACGCGATGTGCCCCGGCGCGATCGACACCCCCATGTCCAACCCCTCGCTGCTCGACCCCGCGGCCGACCCCGCCGAGACCTCGGCCGCGCTGGACGAGCTCTACCGCAAGCTGGTGCCGCTGGGGCGGGTCGGGCAGCCGCGTGAGGTGGCCGACCTGGCGCTCTTTCTCACCAGCGCGGACTCCTCGTACATCACCGGGCAGCCGTTCGTGATCGACGGCGGCTGGCTGGCAGGGGTCAGCGTGATCTGACGCAGCGTCAGTATTGACGCCTCACGGCGACGGTGGAACAGTCGACGGCATCAAATCTGACGCATCGTCAGAAATAGCGAAGAGGACGGTGAACCGCCGTGGAATTCGGGCTCTTTGTACAGGGATACGTCGGCAAGCGCGCCGAGACCGACCCGCTGGCCGAGCACAAGGCGCTGATGGAGGAGACCGAGTACGTCATCCAGGCGGACAAGTCCGGCTTCAAGTACGCCTGGGCCTCCGAGCACCACTTCCTGGAGGAGTACTCGCACCTCTCCGCGAACGAGGTGTTCCTCGGCTACCTCGCCCACGCCACCGACCGCATCCACCTGGGCTCCGGCATCTTCAACCCCCTGGCGCAGGTCAATCACCCGGTGAAGGTCGCCGAGAAGGTCGCCATGCTCGACCATCTCTCCGAGGGCAGACACGAGTTCGGCTCGGGGCGCGGCGCGGGCTCGCACGAGATCCTGGGGTTCATACCGGGCGTCACCGATATGAACTACACCAAGGAGATCTGGGAAGAGACCATCGCCGAGTTCCCCAAAATGTGGCTCCAGGAGGAGTACCCCGGCTTCCAGGGCAAGCACTGGCAGCTCCCGCCGCGCAAGATCTTCCCCAAGCCGTACGGCAAGTCCCACCCGGCCATGTGGTACGCCGCCGGGTCCCCGCCGTCGTACGCCATGGCCGCGCGCAAGGGGCTCGGGGTGCTCGGGTTCAGCGTCCAGAAGGTCTCCGACATGGAGTGGGTGCTGGAGCAGTACAAGACGGCCATCACGGACGCCGAGCCGGTCGGCGACTTCGTCAACGACAACGTCATGGTGACCTCGACGGCGGTCTGCGCGCCGACCCACGAGGAGGCGGTACGGATCGCGGCGGGCGGCGGGCTGCACTACCTCCAGTCCCTGGTGTTCCGCTACCACGACACCTTTCCCCGGCCGGAGGGCTTCCCGGTCTGGCCGGAGACGCTGCCGGAGTTCAACGAGGAGATCATCGAGCTGCTGATCGCCGAGGAGCTGCTGATCTGCGGGGACCCGGACGAGGTGCTGCGGCAGTGCAAGCGGTGGGAGCAGGCGGGGGCCGACCAGCTGTCGTTCGGGCTGCCGATCGGGATCTCGCGCGAGGACACGCTCCAGTCGATCAAGCTGATCGGCGAGCACGTGATCCCGAAGATCGACACGGACCCGGTGCACAGGACCACGCGGTTCAGACAGGGCGCACATTGAACCGCCCCGACCCGCACCGCCCCGCACCCTGAAGGGAACGAGACATGCTCGACCACCTCATCCGCGGCGCGACGGTCGTGGACGGCACCGGCGCCCCCGCCCGCGTCGCCGACGTCGGCATCAGGGACGGCCGGATCGCCCTGATCGCTGAGCCGGGCGGCGACGCCGCGGCCGAGACCGCCGCCGCGACCACCGAGGACGCTGCCGGCCGCGTCCTCGCCCCCGGCTTCGTGGACCCGCACACCCACTACGACGCCCAGCTGTTCTGGGACCCGTACGCCACCCCGTCCCTGAACCACGGCGTCACCACCGTCGCGGGCGGAAACTGCGGCTTCACGCTCGCCCCGCTCAACCCCGCCCGCCCCGAAGACGCCGACTACACCCGCCGGATGATGTCGAAGGTCGAGGGCATGTCCCTGGTCGCGCTCGAAGAGGGCGCGCCCTGGAACTGGCACACCTTCGGCGAGTACCTGGACGCCCTGGAGGGCCGGATCGCGGTCAACGCCGGTTTCATGGCGGGCCACTGCGCCCTGCGCCGCCATGTCATGGGCGCGGACGCGACCAGCGGCCGGCCGCCCACCGACGAGCAACTGGCCGCCATGCTGGCCCTGTTCCACGAAGCGATGGACGCGGGCGCCTGGGGCCTGTCCACCACCCAGTCCGCCACCCACTCCGACGGCGACGGCCGCCCCGTGGCCTCCCGCCACGCGCACCCCGACGAACTCCTCGCCCTGTCCCGCGCCGTGGCCGAACACGAGGGCACCCAGCTCGAAGCGATCGTCGCCGGCTGCCTCGACCAGTTCAGCGACGCCGAGGTCGACCTCTTCGTCGAGATGTCCGCCGCCGCGGGCCGCCCCCTCAACTGGAACGTCCTCACCATCGACGCCGCCGTCCCCGAACGCGTACCCCGCCAGCTGGTCCCCAGCGAACGGGCCCGCAAGGCGGGCGGTCGCGTCGTCGCCCTCACCATGCCCATCCTCACCCCCATGAACATGTCGCTCGGCACGTTCTGCGCGCTCAACCTCATCCCCGGCTGGGGCGAGACCCTGGCCCTCCCCGTACCCCAGCGGATCGAGCGCCTCCGCGACCCGGACGTACGGGCCGAGCTGCTCCGCCGCGCCGACTCCAGGGAGGCCGGGGTCTTCCGCCGCCTCGCGCGCTTCGACCGGTACGTCATCGGCGACACATACTCCGACGCGAACGCGGGCCTCACCGGCCGCGTCGTACGGGACATCGCCGCCGAACGCGGCCAGGACCCGTTCCACTGCCTGGTCGAGATCTGCGCCGACGACGGCCTGCGTACGGTCCTGTGGCCGATGCCGACCGACAACGACCCCGACTCCTGGGAGCTGCGCCGCCAGACCTGGGAACACGAGGACGTCCTGCTCGGCGGCTCCGACGCGGGCGCGCACCTGGACCGGATGTGCGGCGCCCCGTACACCACGCGCTTCATCGGCGACTGCCTGCGCGGCCGCGGACTGGTCTCCCTGGAACGGGCCGTCCAGATGCTCACGGACGACCCCGCCCGCCTCTTCGGGCTGCGCGAACGCGGCCGGATAGCCGAGGGCTACCACGCGGACCTCGTCCTGTTCGACCCGGAGACGATCGACGCGGGTAAGGCCACCCTCGTCCACGACCTGCCGGGCGACAGCCCGCGCTTGGACTCCAAGGCGATCGGCGTCCACGCGGTCTGGGTCAACGGGGTGGAGACCATCCGCGATGACGTGGTCACCGGCGCGGTGCCGGGCACGGTGCTGCGTTCCGGCCGGGACACCAGGACGGTGAGCACCACGTGAGCACGCCACAGCAGGCGAGCACGCCACAGCGGCTGTTCGTGGGCGGCGAGTGGGTCGAACCCGACGCCGGTCACTACGAGGTGATCGACCCCGCGACCGAGGACGTCGTCGGACTCGCCCCCGAAGCCAGCCGCGAGCAGGTGTACGCCGCCGCTGCCGCCGCGCGGGAGGCGTTCGGCCCGTGGTCCCGCACCCGAGCCGAGGAGCGCGCCGCGATCCTCGACCGGGCCGCCGACCTGATGCGGCGCGACACGGCGGCCCACGTCGAACTGGCCCAGGCCGAGACCGGCGCGACGACGGCGACCGCGCGCGGCATGCAGGTCGCGGTCGGGGTGTCGCGCTTCAGCCGCTACGCGAGGGGGGCCCTTGAGCCGGTCGAATCCGCCCATCCGCCCCAGGTCAACGAGGCCGGTCCGATGGGCGGGGCGGGCGCGTTCGGTGCGCTGGCCGTACGTCAGCCGGTCGGCGTCGTCACCTGCGTCACCTCGTACAACAACCCTTGGGCCAACCCCGCGGGCAAGGTCGCGCCCGCGCTGGCCATGGGCAACACGGTGGTCGTGAAGCCCGCGCCGCAGGACCCGCTGTCGGTCTACCGGATGGCGGCGGCGCTCGGCGAGGCGCTGGAGGAGGCCGGGGCGCCGCCAGGCGTGGTGAACGTGGTGTCCGGGTCGCGCTCCGAGGTCGGCGAGGCGGCCGTCGACTCCCCGGACGTCGACATGGTCAGCTTCACCGGCTCCACGGCGGTCGGCCAGCGGATCGCCGAGGTGTGCGGGCGCGGCATGAAACGGCAGCTGATGGAGCTGGGCGGCAAGGGCGCGGCGCTCGTCTTCGACGACGTGGGCGACGCGGGCCTCGACGCGGCGGTGCGGGGCATCGGCACGGCCTTCGCCTTCTACAGCGGCCAGATCTGCACGGCCCCGACACGGGTGCTGGCCGCCCGCGCGATCTACGACCGGCTCCTGGCGAAGCTCACCGAATACGTCGCGCACCTGAAGGTAGGCGACCCGCGCGAGCGGGGCACCGTGGTCGGCCCGGTCATCTCAGCCGCGCACCGGGACCGCGTCGAGTCGTACGTCGACCTGGGCCGGAAGGAGGGCGCACGGCTGGTGACGGGCGGCGACCGCCCGCCGTCCCCGCACGGCCGGGGCTTCTACGTCGCCCCGACCCTCCTCGCCGACTGCACCAGCGACATGCGGGTCGTACGGGAGGAGATCTTCGGCCCGGTCGTCGTGGTCGTCCCCTTCGACGGCGGCGAGGACGAGGCGGTGTCCCTGGCCAACGACTCCGACTACGGCCTGATCGACTACGTCTGGACCGGCGACGTGGCCCGCGCCTTCCGCGTCGCGCGGCGGCTGCGCGCGGGCGGCGTCGGCGTGAACACGATCGGCCGGAACATGGAGGCGCCGTTCGGCGGCTTCAAGCGCAGCGGGGTCGGCCGCGACTGCGGCTCGTACGCGCTGCACGCGTACAGCGAACTCCAGTCGATCGTCTGGACGACGGCCTGACGGGTTCTGTCCACCAGGCCCGCCCGTGGCTGTCCGTGGCTGTCCGTGGCTGTTCGGTCTGCCCCGAATTCGGATGGTTGATCGTCTGGTAGTACCGTGCCGGGTGACCTGTGGGTGTCCTGTGGACGTCCGCAGCCACCGGTGCGCGGGACATTCGGTGGACGACTGCCGCACGGCACCGGATGAGACGGGGACCACCGACCCATGGCGCTGACCACGCTGCGTAAACCGAACAAGTCCGTGCCGCAGGGGACCGCTCTCGCGGGCGCGGCCCTGGCGAGCCTGCTGCTGAGCGGCTGCTCAAGCTACGACTCCACCACCCCGTCCGACGCGCGCGGCAAGGCGGCGGACGGGGCCGAGGTCGCGGCGGGAGCGGTGGACTGCGCGAAGGCCAAGTGCATCGCCCTCACCTTCGACGGCGGCCCCGGCCCCAAGACGCCCGAGCTGCTGGAGACTCTGAAGAAGGAGAAGGTCCCGGCGACCTTCTTCCTCCTCGGCAAGAAGCACATCGAGCGCTACCCGGACACCGTGCGCGCCATCGCGGACGCGGACGAGGGCCACGAGCTGGCCAACCACACCTGGACCCACCCCCGCCTCCCGGACGTCTCCGAGGACGAGATCCGCCGGGAGCTGTCCCGCACCCAGGACGAGGTGAAGCGCCTCACCGGCGTCACGCCGACCCTGATGCGCCCGCCGCAGGGCCGCACGGACGACAAGGTCGAGAAGGTCTGCAAGGAGCTCGGCCTGTCCCAGGTGCTGTGGTCCACCACGGCGAAGGACTACAAGACGAACGACTCCGCGCTGATACAGAAGCGCACCCTCGACCAGGCGGGCCGCGACGGCATCATCCTCCTGCACGACATCTACCGGGGCACGGTCCCGGCCGTCCCCGGCATCATCACCGAACTCAAGAAGCGCGGCTACACCTTCGTCACGGTGACCGACCTCCTGTCCCCGGCGAAGCCGGAGCCGGGCAAGGTCTACAAGCCCTGACGTTCTCCCGCTTCTCCGCCCGAGTGCGCGGAATCCCTCAGAAAACGAGTACGCGGCCGCGTGGTTTCAACCGATCATGTGCGTATGACCGATCAGCCGACGATAAGCACCCTGACCCTGCGCCACAGGATTCCCTCCGATTGGACGGCGGATCCCTGGGCTGAGGTACGGCCTCTGCTCGACGGCGTTGACGTACTGAAGGAGGTTCACCCGGAAGGGATGGCGCCCAGTTGTCGGCACTGGACGGGGCCGGCCGAGAGCTGGCCGCTGGCGGTCACGGAGGAACCCCGCCGGGTCATGATCACTGAGCCGACCTGCACGGCCGGCTGTTGCGGAGCCCTGTACGTCACCATGCGCCGCGAAGGCGGTTGGGTGATCTGGGACGCCTGGGAGAACACCAGCGACATCACAGCGGTACCTCCGGACTTCCGTTTCGATGTCGCCCAGTACGAGACCGAACTCGCGCGGGCTGCGGCGGACCGCAGTTGGGAAGAGCCGGTGGACGCCATCGCCCGGCTTCTCGCGCAGACCCTCGCGGACAGCGGCTGGTTCGAGCGGTGGGGGTGTGTCCTCACGAGTGTCGCGCCACGACGCGAGGAGCCCGGCCTGCCTGAGGAGCTTGCCAGTCCCGAGGGCGTTGACGTCGAGTTCCATCAGGTCCGGGGAGTGGGCACGCGGGCGAGTCGTTACCGATACGAGTTGGTCGTCAACCGTGATCAGCCCGTGGACGAGCAGGCGCGGCGGTTCGCGGACCGTATTCTGGCGGATGATCCGCGCAAGACTGCGGAGGCAGAGCACTCCGTCAGCGGCCCATCACGAAATGCCGGGGTTGGTGGCACTGGTGCATGAGCGGGACTTCCCTAGCCGGACGCCTGCTGGCGGGTGCGGGCCCGTGCTGCCTGCACGGGCCCGCACGGTGGGGTGTTACGCCGCGGTGTCGTAGGTGTAGAGGGGGGTGTGGTTCAGCATCTCGGACGGGGTGACGTCGTTCCAGGGGCGCATGGTGTCGTGCAGGTCCACCACGTTGGGGGTGCCCCCTGTGGGCAGGTAGGGCGAGTCGGGGTGGCGCCGCTGCCAGTCGGACCAGAGCTTGTCTATGAAGGTGTGGTGCAGCCAGAACACCGGGTCGTTGGGGGAGGTGCCGGTCGCCATCTGGCCGCCGACCCAGACATGGACGCGGTTGTGCAGGTTGACGCCGCGCCAGCCCTCCAGGTGGTTGCGGAAGCCGTCGGACGCGCTGTTCCAGGGAGCGGTGTCGTACGTCTCCATGGCGAGGACCGAGTCGACCTCGGCGCGGGTCGGGAGCCCGCGCCAGCCGGAGGCGAGGGAGCGGCGCAGGTAGTCGCGGCCGTCCACGCGAACGGTGATCTCCCAGCGGCCGCCGCTGTACGCGAACGGGCCGTCCATGACCTGGCCGTCGCGGCTGCGGCCGGTGCCGCCGAGGAAGTCCGGGGCCCAGAGCGAGGAGCTGGTGGTGCGGTCCGCCGTCCAGTCCCAGTAGGGCAGGGCGACGGTCGGGTCTATGGACTGCAGGGCCTCCTCGAAGTCCAGGAGGAATCTGCGGTGCCAGGGCAGGAAGGACGGCGAGCGGTGTCCGACGCGGTCGCCGTTGTCGGTGTCGCTCATGATGAACTCGTTGTGGGTGGCGACGAACGGGTCGTAGCGGCCGCTCGCCTTGAGTTCGAGCAGGGCGTTGACGAAGGCGCGCTTCTCGGCAGCGGTCAGCTGGGACTGGTTCTTGCGTACGGTCATGAGGGTGAGTCCTGGCCTTCCGGGTTCAGGCGGTGAACGGGACGAGCTCGGCGCCCTGGAGCTCCCGCACCGCGGCGCGGGCGGTGGCGCGCGGCGTGGCGAGGGGCTCGTAGTGGTTGATGACGCTGATCCAGGTGCCGTCGGCGTTCCGCATCAGGTGCAGCTCCTGGCCGTCTACGTACACGGCGTAGCCGCCGTGGCGTCCGCCGCCGTGGTGTCCGCCGTCGCGCGAGGGCGCGCCCTGGATGCGGCGGCCCTGGTAGACCTCGTCGAACGGTTCCAGGTCGGGCGAGGCGGAGCCCTGGGCCCGGTCCCGGCCCTGGTCCTGGGCCGCCGCCTGGCGGGCGGCGGCCAGCGCGGGTCCGGCGATCACCGGCCCGGCGGCCGTGGCGGCCGCGACGGTGCCGACGACGGCGCCCAGGGCATGGCGGCGCGTGATTCTGGACATGGGAAAGTCCCCCCAGTCGGTGCGTGGTCAAGTGCACCCAGGGCCGTGGTCGGCGGCCCCGGTCGGCATATGCCTATCGGGGATCGATACTCGGAGGGAACCCTCCGCATTCCGGACGAGCCAGATGCGGACATGTCGCCGTACATCATGCAGAGTTGAACAAAGTTGATCTTGCGGCGCGGATGCCCTCTGTCCGCGTCCGGTGGGAATTCTTGCGGGAGATGTGGCCGTCGTGTGAAGACTCTTCCGTTGTGGGGCGATGTGTGTGGCGGGCGTCACTTCGCGAAACTGGCCATAAATCGTCTTAGTCCACGAGCGGGAGGAGCTCCGGCAGGTGGCCGTCCGACGCCGCCGCCGCGCGCTGGCGTTCCTCGGGGACCTCGCCGTACAGCGTGGTGCGGGGTCTGGCCGGGCGGCCCGCCGCTTCCGCGATCGCGGTCAGGTCCCTGACCGAGCGGTAGGAGCCGTAGGACGAGCCCGCCATCCGGGAGATGGTCTCCTCCATCAGCGTGCCGCCCAGGTCGTTGGCGCCCGAGCGGAGCATCTCCGCCGCGCCGTCCGTGCCCAGCTTCACCCAGCTGGTCTGGATGTTGGGGATGTGCGGGTGGAGCAGGAGGCGGGCCATGGCCATCACCGCGCGGTTGTCGCGGGCGGTCGGTCCCGGCCGGGCTATCCCCGCCAGGTAGACCGGGGCGTTGGTGTGGATGAAGGGGAGGGTGACGAACTCCGTGAAGCCGCCGGTCTCCCGCTGGATCTCCGCCAGCGTGCGGAAGTGGCCCAGCCAGTGGCGGGGCTGGTCGACATGGCCGTACATCATCGTCGAGGACGAGCGGATGCCCAGCTCGTGGGCGGTCTTGACGACCTCGATCCAGGTGGCGGCCGGCAGCTTGCCCTTGGTCAGGACCCAGCGCACCTCGTCGTCGAGTATCTCGGCCGCCGTGCCGGGGATGGAGTCCAGGCCCGCCTCCTTCGCGGCGGTGAGCCACTCGCGGATCGAAAGCCCGGTCCTGCTCGCGCCGTTGACGACCTCCATCGGCGAGAAGGCGTGTACGTGCATGCCGGGTACGCGCTGCTTCACGGCGCGCGCGATGTCGAAGTACGCCGTGCCGGGCAGATCCGGGTGGATGCCGCCCTGCATACAGACCTCGATCGCGCCCACCTCCCAGGCCTGCTCGGCGCGGTCGGCGACCTGGTCGAGCGAGAGCGTGTACGCGTCGGCGTCCGTGCGGCGCTGGGCGAAGGCGCAGAAGCGGCAGCCGGTGTAGCAGACGTTGGTGAAGTTGATGTTCCGCGTGACGATATACGTGACGTCGTCACCCACCACCGACTCGCGGAGGTCGTCGGCGACGCGGCAGAGCGCGTCCAGCGCCGGGCCGTCCGCGTGCAGCAGGGCCAGCGCCTCGTCGTCGGTGAGGCGGGTCGGGTCGTCGGCCGCCTGGCTGAGCGCGGCGCGTACGTCGCCGTCGATGCGGGACGGGACCATGCCGGGCGCGGCCTGCTCGCGCAGCGCCTCCCAGTCGCCGTACACCTCGTCGAAGTCGTCGCGGCGGTCCGCGGTGCGGCCGGTGGTGTCGATGGTGCGGTGCAGGTCCGTGCGGCCGGCGCCGCCGCTGGCCGTGAACCCCTCGTCGGGCTCCTGCCAGGGCAGGCCACGCGGGTTCACGTCACGGGCCAGGCCCGCGTCCGGGTCGGCCAGGGCGCGGACGTGCGGCAGCAGCCGCGGGTCGAGCCAGGGCTCGCCGCGCTGGACGAACTCCGGGTAGACGCACAGGCGTTCGCGCAGCTCGAAGCCCGCGGCGGCCGAGCGCTCGGCGAGTTCGTCCAGCTGGGGCCAGGGCTTCTCGGGGTTCACATGGTCCGGGGTGAGGGGCGAGACGCCGCCCCAGTCGTCGATCCCCGCGCCGATCAGCCGCTCGTACTCGCCGTCGACCAGGTTGGGCGGGGCCTGGAGACAGCCGGACGGGCCCATGAGGAGCCGGGCGACGGCCACCGTGGCGACCAGGTCGTCCAGCTCCGCGTCCGGCATCCCGCGCATCGCCGTGTCCGGCTTGGCGCGGAAGTTCTGAATGATCAGCTCCTGCACGCCGTGGTACGCGCGCGACACCCGGCGCAGCGCGAACAGCGAGTCGGCGCGCTCCTCGTATGTCTCGCCGATGCCGATCAGCAGCCCGCTGGTGAAGGGGACGGACGAGCGACCGGCGTCCTCAAGGACCCGCAGCCGCACGGCCGGTTCCTTGTCCGGAGAGCCGTAGTGCGGGCCGCCCGGCTCGCTCCACAGCCGCTCGGCCGTGGTCTCCAGCATCATCCCCATGGACGGCGCGACCGGCTTGAGCCGCTGGAAGTCCGTCCAGGACATCACTCCGGGGTTGAGGTGCGGCAGCAGCCCCGTCTCCTCCAGGATCCGGATCGCCATCGCGCGCACATACGTGATCGTGTCGTCGTAGCCCTCGGCCTCCAGCCACTCACGCGCCTCGGGCCAGCGGTCCTCCGGCTTGTCGCCGAGGGTGATCAGGGCCTCCTTGCAGCCCAGTTCGGCCCCGCGCCGGGCGATCGCCAGCACCTCGTCGGGCGACATGAACATCCCGTGCCCGGCGCGCCGCAGCTTCCCCGGCACGGTGGCGAACGTGCAGTAGTGGCACTTGTCCCGGCACAGCCGGGTGAGCGGGATGAACACGCTCTTCGAGTACGTGATGACACCGGGCCGCCCGGCCGCCGCGAGACCCGCGTCCCGCACCCGCGCCGCCGAGGCGGCCAGGTCCGCGAGGTCGTCCCCGCGCGCCTGGAGCAGCACGGCCGTCTCGGTGGCGTCGAGCGCGACGCCGTCCCGCGCGCGCCTGAGCGCGCGCCGCATGGCGTTCTCGGTCGGGCGTACCGGCGTCGGGCGCTCCGGTTGTCCGGGCTGGTGATCCGTCATAAAACGAGCATACGAGCGACCGCTGACAGCATGTGTGGGAAGGCGGCCAGCACTGCCCGTTCACAGGTACTGGCTGTACTCGTCCAGGGCCCGCAGGACCTCCGGCTCGTCCCCTGGCGGCAGTTGCAGCACGACCTCCGACACGCCCAGCTCCGCGTAGTGCGCCAGTTTGCCGGGCGTCGGCCGTACCGCGTACGGGACGACCTCGGGGACGCCCGCGCGGCCCGCCGCCGCCCAGGCCTCGTGCAGCGCCGGGAGCGTCTCGGTCAGGCCCCGGCCGCCGATGGGCAGCCAGCCGTCCGCGTACTCGGCGATGTGCGCGAACAGCCGCGGGCCCGCGCCGCCGCCGAGCAGGGTGCGGGGCCCGACGACCGGGCCGCGCGGCTCCCGCACCGGCTTGGGGAAGGCGTGGCTCGCGCTGACCGCGCCGAACTCGCCCTTGTACGCCGTGGGCTCGGCCGCCCACAGGGCGCGCATCAGGGCCATGCGGTCCCGTACGAGGGCGCGCCGGGTGCGCCAGTCCACGCCGTGGTCGGCGGCCTCCTCGACGTTCCAGCCGAAGCCGAGACCGAGCGTGAAGCGGCCGCCGGAGAGATGGTCCAGGGTCGCGGCCTGCTTGGCCAGCACGATCGGGTCATGCTGGGCGAGCAGCGTGATGCCGGTGCCGAGGCCGAGTCGGTCCGTGACCGCGGCCGCCTGGCCGAGCGCCACGAACGGGTCCAGGGTCCTGCCGTACTCGCGCGGGAGGTCGCCGCCCATCGGGGCGGGGCTCTGGCGGCTCACCGGGATATGGGTGTGCTCGGGCAGATAGAGCCCGGCGAAGCCGCGCCGCTCCAGCTCGCGTGCGAGCCGTACCGGCGTGATCGTCTCGTCCGTCAGGAAGATGGTCGTCGCGATGCGCATACGGGGACCTCCGGGCCGGTGCAGGCGGGTTCGGTGTGTAGACGGGTTCGGTGTGTAGACAGGTTCGGTGTAGACGGGCTCGGTGCAGACGGGTTCGATAGTGCCGGGTCGCGCCGCCGTCCGGACCCCTCCAAACGGGCGTTCCTGTTCGATTACAGTGCGGGGGCACTGTGGGGTACCGCGTAGGGAGGGAGGGGCGCGATGGGCGGAGTGGCCACGGGCATCTGGGGCCGGGCGGAGCAGCAGGACTTCCGCAGCAGGGTGCGCGGCACGCTGCTCGGTTCCGCGCTCGGCGACGCGCTCGGGGCGCCGCTGGCCGGGCTCGGTCTGGACGCGATACGCACCGCGCACGGCCCGGACGGGCTCACCGACCTCGCCCCCGCCTACGGCAGGCGCGGCGCGGTGACCGCGGCGACGCAGCTCGGTCTCTTCACCGTCGACGGTTTGATCCGCGCGCAGGTACGGCGGGACACCGGGGCCTGGCATCCGCCCACCGACGTACACCGCGCGCACCGCAGGTGGGTGGCGACCCAGCGCGAGTGGGGACCCGACGAGCGGCGTAAGGACGACGGCTGGCTGGCGCGCGAGGAGTGGCTGTACGCGCGCCGCGCCCCGGACCGCGCCTGCCTGCTCGGGCTCGCGGACGAGGCGATGGGCACGCTGGAGGCGCCCCGCAACCCCGCCGAGTCCGGCGCCGGGGCGGTGATGCGGTCCGCGCCGTTCGGGCTGCTGGTCGGCTGGGAGCCGCAGTTGGTCCTCCAGTTGGCCGTCGAGTGCGCGGTGCAGAGCCATGGCCACCCCGTCGCGTATCTCGCCGCGGGGGCGCACGCCCTGCTCGTGCACGGCCTCGCGCGTGGCGAGTCCCTGGACGGCGCGGTCCAGCACACCCTGGCCCTGCTGGCCGCCAGGCCGGGGCATGAGCCGGTCAGCGCGGCACTGCGGCAGGCGCTGGGCGCGGTGCGGCAGGGGATGCCGAGCGCGGCGCGGGTCGAGGCGCTGGCGCTGGGCGACAGCGACGCGGCGGCTGGCGGCGCTGGTGGCGCTGGTGGCGGTAGTGGCGGTGGCGCGGGGGATGTGCTCGGGGCCGCCGTCTACGCCACGCTGGTCTGCGAGGACATCCGGCACGGGCTGACGCTCGCGGTCAACCACGGGGGAGACTCGGTGGCCACCGGGGCGCTGGCCGGGGCGCTCCTCGGCGCCCTGCACGGTGAGACGGCGCTGCCGCCGGGGTGGATCGCGGAGCTGGAGGGCCGTCCCACGATCCTGTCGCTCGCGGACGACTTCGCCATGGAGATGACACAGGGACCCGCGCTGCACGGTCCGGGCGCGTCGGCTCCGGGCTGGCTGTCCCGCTACCCGCGGCTGTGACGCTGGGGCTCCGCCCCCGATCCCGTTCGTCCTCAATCGCCGGATGGGCTCGATATGCCCTACCTCATCACCTCCCCGGCGTTCACCAGCAGCGACTGGCCCGTGATCGACCGGGCCCGGTCCGACGCCAGGAAGACCGCCGCGTCCGCGACGTCCCCGTCCGTCGCCAGTTCCGGGAGCGCCATGCGCTCCGTGAGCCGGGCCAGTACGTCGGTCTCCGGCACGCCGTCGCTCTGCGCGGTGAATCGCACATAAGCCTCCACCGGCGGGCCCCACATCCAGCCGGGCAGCACCGTGTTGACCCGGACGCGGTCCGGGCCCAGCTCCCTGGCCAGGGAGTACATCGCCGACGTGAGCGCGCCCTTGGACGCCGCGTACGCCGCCTGCCGCACCTGTGAGGGCGCGACGACGGACGACTGCGTACCGATGATCACGACCGCGCCGCCGCGCTCCCGCAGCGCGGGCAGACAGGCGCGCGTCATGCGCAGCGTGCCCAGCAGGTTGACGTCGACGACCCGCTGCCAGGTCGCGAAGTCCGCGTCCGCGAGCCCCCCGAAGTAGCTGTCCCAGGCCGCGACATGGACCACCGCGTCGAGCCGTCCGAACCGTTCGAGCGCCAGCGCGACGAGCGCCTCGCACTGGGCCTCGTCCGTGATGTCGGTCGGCCGGAACGCCGTGGCGCGGCCGTCGGGGTCGATCGCGGCCGCGGTCTTGGCGAGGTTCGCCTCGGTCCGCGCGCCGAGCACGGCCCGCCCTCCGTCCCGTACGACCGCCGCCGCGACCTCGTGGCCGAGCCCGGCGCCGACCCCGGAGACAAGTACGGTCTTCCCCTGCAACAGCCGCACGGACGCCTCCACGAGTCAGGGGTCCTGGAGTCTGGCGCATTAATTGACGGACCGTCAGAGTAGGTCCGTTCGGAGGAAGAAGGAAGACGAGGGAAGACGAAGGAAGAGGAAGAGGGGGCACGCTGGTGGGTGACGAGACGCGCAGTGAGGTGTACGCGGAGCTGGCGGCCGTGGGGCCGTACGGGACGCGTCCGGGGCACGCCCTGATCACCATGGTCGAGCCGCATCCGGGCCACGAGTACGCGTACAACCGCTGGTACGAGGACGACCACTACTACGCGGGCGCGATGGCCATGCCCTGGATGTTCGCCGGACGCCGCTGGGTCGCCACCCGAGATCTCCGACTCCTGCGGTATCCGGAGGAGTCGGCCGTCGCGCGGCCGGTGACCGCCGGGTGCTATATCTCCACGTACTGGATCACCGACGGGCGCTACGACGACCACATGAAGTGGACCGTCGGCATCAACAAGCGGCTCAACCGGGACGGCCGGGTGTACCGGGACCGCACGCACGTCTTCACGTCCTTCCAGGACCACCTGGCGACGGTGTACCGGGACGGGGCGGCGGGTCCGCGTGACCGCCACGCGCTCGATCACCCCTACCGGGGGCTGGTCCTCGAAGTCGTCGACGCCGAAGGGCCGGGGCGACGCGATGAGTTGCTGGCGTGGCTGCGGGACGAGCGGCTGCCGCGCAGACTGGCGGCGAAGGAGGGCGGCGCCGTTCCGGCCGCGATGGCGGTGGTGTTCCGGCCGACTCCGCTGCCGGGAGACCGGATGTCGTACGTGAAGCAGGTCGAGGGCGTCGATACGCGGCTGACGCTGCTGTGGTTCCTGGAGGCGGACCCGAGGGAGTGCTGGGACGAGCACTTCGCGGGCCAGGCGGACGCGGTCGCCGAGTCGGGCCTTGGGCGGGTCGAGTTGGTCGCGCCGTTCGTTCCGACGGTACCGGGCACCGATGCCTACGTCGACCAACTGCGGTAGCCCCGTAGCCCCGTAGTCTCGGTAGCCGTCGTAGGCGGTGGCGGACAGCGCCGAGCCCCCTCGGCCGGGACGGCGGGCCAGTCGAGAGGGCTCTTCGATGGTGCGTGGGTCCGGGGCGCGAACTCTCCGCATCAGACGAGGTCGGAAGCCTCCCCGCCGACCTGTCCGACGAACGCGTTCCAGGAGGCCGGGCCGAAGGCGAGGGCCGGGCCCTCGGGGGCCTTGGAGTCCCGCACGGCGATCGCGTGCGGCACGGGGGACTTGACTTCCACGCACGCCCCGTTTCCGCCGGAGTACGACGACTTCGTCCAGGTGTCCAGGGTTCCCTGCTGAATTGCCATTTTCGCTCCGCAAGTCAGTTGTCGAGTGTCGAGATTCGGTCCGTCGACGAATTCGTTTTCGTCGACGTGATCGACGCTACTCGCCAACTTGGCTGAGTGAACCAGCCATTCACTCGACAGGATGGCATATTCCAGGTAGGTCTTCCCTCTTGACGCTGTCACGGTGTACGGTTCGGCGTCTTCCGGTGCGGGTGGTCCTTAACGGCACTCCTGTTACGTCTGCGCCCTCGCGTATCCCTTCGCGATGTCCGTGATGAACTGGCGGGTTTGGTCCACATTCAGGGCCTGTGCCCGCAGATGCTCGTACATGACGCTGTATTTCTGGACGTCTGGGGCCTTTTCCAGATAAAGGTCACTGGTGACGCCCTCGATGTAGACGACACTGGAGTCGGCGGCCTCCGGGAACTCAAGCACGGCGTACTGGCCGTTCACGCCGGGGTGCGCCCCCATGGCGAACGGCATCACCTGGACCGTCACATGCGGCAGTTGCGACACCTCCACCAGGTGTTCCAGCTGTTCGATCATCACCTGACGGTCACCGACGACCCGGCGCAGGGCCGCCTCGTCGATCACGGACCACAGCCGCAGGGGGCTCTCGTCGTCGTTGATCCGGTCCTGGCGGCGCATCCGTACCTGGACGCGCTTCTCGATGTCGGTCGGCGTGGTCTCCGGCAGCGCGCCGGTGATCAGGGCCTCCGCGTACGAGCGGGTCTGCAGCAGGCCCGAGACGACCTGCGGCTCGTACACGCGCAGCGACGCCGCGTCCGTCTCCAGACCGATGTAGACGCTGTACGGGATGTCGCCGTACGCGTGCCACCAGCCTTGCTGGCGGCTGTCCTTGGCCATCTGCATCAGCGAGTCGACGATGCGGCGGTCCTCGACCTCGTACACGCCGCACAGGTCGCGGACGTCGCGCTGGCTGATGGAACGCCGGCCGTTCTCCAGGCGGCTGATCTTCGACTGGGAGACCAGCAGACGTTCGGCCACCTCCTCGGCCGTCATGCCTTTGAGCTCGCGGAGCCGACGCAGCTCCATGCCCAACCGGCGTCGTCTGACGGTGGGATTGACGTTGGACGCCACGAGAAGTGCACCTCCGGCTGAAGCCTCTGCTTTGCGTATCTGCTGTTCTGCTGTTGAGCAGATTGCCACCAAGTGGTGACTCAGCGCTGGGAAACGCCGGATGGTGTGCGACGGTGTTCGATGACGTATACGGCGACGTACGGCGACGTACGGCGTCGTACGGCGACGTACCCGGCTCGGACCGTGCGGACGGCGGACCGTGCGGACATGCGAGCGCGCGGGGCGGTGGACCGGCCCGTCGTCCTGGACGGGGCCGGTCACCGCCCCGCGCTCCCTAGCGGCTCCCGAACGCGAACGGGATGGGGACTCACACGGTGCGCTGGCTCAGTTCAATGGGCCACGGCTCGGGCCATGGAGCCCCGGCGTGGCTGCATGGGGACACCGTTGGCGTTGGAGCCCACGGTGTCCGGTGCGGCGGTGGACCGGGCTGGTTGGCGGCCGCCCGGAGCCGGCGAGCGGCGTGGCTGTGCGGCCACGCCGTTCTGGACGTCCATCACGGCGTGCGCCACGAGACCGCCCATAGGGTCGTGCCTGATCAGATCCCGGAGCCGGGAGCGCGACGAGCGCCCCTCGTTTCCCGGATAGAGGTGCTTGCCGAGTCCGACCGCGTGGGCCAGCGCGGCGAGCGCCGCGGTCCGCGGATCCGGCGGTACGCCGGTGCGGATCGCCGAGTCCAGCCGGGCCTTGATCTCCCGGCTGATGGCCGTGTCCGTCGCCTGGTAGCGAGTCGTCGGCAGCACCCCGCACATCTGGCCCTCGACGGCATGCACCATGCCGCACCGCTCCAGATGCGAGAGATACGTCTGGCGCAGCCCCAGGCGGGGCCCGCCGATCCAGTTGACCGCGCGTACCGGAGCGCCACGCCTGCGTAGCAGTTCCAGTGCGCAGTCCAGCGTCGGATCTCCAGTCGGCCGTGGTACCACCACGGCGATACGATCCCCGTCAGGGGCTATCCGTCCGGCCATCGCCAGCTCTACTAGCTGCGCTCCGGCCAGACCGAGGTCGAGCGACTGCGGCTGCGCTGTGGTACCCGTGGTCGGGTCCAGAGCGAGCAGCAGAAGCTCCTCCGGAATTGTTCTGCGGCTCCTGCCCATCCATGCCTCCCCGCGTGGATGAGTGACAGGGTGACCCCTCTCACATTCATCTGTCGAGAGCACGTGGGTGGTTCGTACGGGAACCGGCAGGTATGTCGTTCTCGTCTACCACGAGGGGCAACCCCACACACAGGACACTGGTACATGGTTCGGACACGAGGTTCGGACGCGCGGGGCGCTCCCGCGAGGCACGAGGCGTACGGGCGTACGGGCGCAAGACGCATTTAAGGCGCATTTGAGGAGGCATCGGTGGCGGGCGAGACCCCCGACAGGTCGGAGCGGCGGGAGAGCGATCCCCGGCTCGCGGTGTTCCGGGACACGCCGGACGGTGGCGACGCGGAGCCCAGCGCCGACGCGGAGCCCGCTTCGGAGCCCGCAGAGCTCTCAGAGGCGTCAGAGCCCTCAGAGCCCTCAGAGCCCTCAGAGCCCTCAGAGCCTGAGGACACGCGGCTGCGGGCGGCGGTGGCGGCGTGGGTCGCCAGGGCGGAGCCGGACGCGGGCGCTGCTGACGCCGACGCCGCCGACAGCGCTGAGCGGGATGCCGACTCCGCCGCCGACTCCGCCGCCGACACCGACGTACCGGACCCGGACGGGGAGCGGCCGGACGGGGAGCGGCCGGCCGAGGACAGGTCTGGCGAGCCGGGTGAGCCCGACGCGAAGGTCTCCCCCGCCGCTGACGCCGAAAGCGCCGAGGGGGACGAGGACGGCGCGGGCGCGGAGGGCACAGGGGGCGTGGACCAGGCGACGGCCGTGTTCAGCGCCGTCCCCGCGCCCGCGCGCGGTGAGGACCAGCCGACCGCCATGCTGAAGACCGTGCGGCCGGAGGCCGACGCCGAGCGGACCAGCAAGTTCGTCGCGCTCAAGCCGCTGGAGGAGTCAGACAGGGCCGCCGTGGCCGCCGGGGCGGCCGGAACCGGGAGCGCCCAGGCGGCGCGGCCGCAGTCGCAACCGCAACCAGCCGCGCGGTCCGCAGCCGAGCCCGAGCCGCACGCCGAACCCGCTGCCGACCTCACCGCTGAACCCGCCGAGCGGACCTCGCAGCAGCCGCTGCCGCCCCAGCCCCCGCTCGACCTGCTCGCCGAACTGACGAACAGGCCGCCGAAGCCGGAAACCCCGCTGCGCAACGCGCTGCGCCGGGTCAAGATCTGGTCGCCGCTGGTGGTCCTGGTCGCGATCATCTTCGTGGTCGTCCAGGCCGTGCGCCCGCTGCCCGCCCCCAGTATCGAGCTCACCTCCGCCGAGTCCTTCACGTTTGAGGGCGAGAAGCCGTCGATGCCCTGGCCGACCGAGGGCCAGGCGGTCGTCGAGGTCGACGGGCTCGGCAGCCTCGGCACGTACGGCGAGCAGAAGCCGATCCCGATCGGCAGCGTCGCCAAGACGATGACGGCGTACGTGATACTCAAGGAGCACGAGCCCGACGAGACCCTGACCGTCGACAAGCAGGCCGAGGACGACTACGTCAACGGCCTCAAGGGGAACGAGTCGGTGGTCAAGGTCAAGGAGGGTCAGGAGATCACCGTCCATGAGGCGGTCCAGGCCCTGATGCTCCCGTCCGCGAACAACGTCGCGCGGCTGCTCGCCCGCTGGGACGGCAAGGGCGACGCGGAGGCGTTCGTCGACAAGATGAACAAGACCGCGAGCGACCTGGGCATGGCGGACACCACCTACACGGACCCCAGCGGTCTTGAGGACAGCACCGTCAGCTCCGCCGCCGACCAGGTGAAACTGGGCAAGGCGGCGATGGACATCCCGGTGTTCAAGAAGATCGTGCGCAAGCCCACGTACGACTCGACGACCTCCGGCAAGGAGGAGCGCAACTACAACAAGCTGATCCCGTGGTACGGCGTCGTCGGCATCAAGACCGGCTCCACCACCAAGGCAGGTGGCAACCTGCTCTTCGCGGCTGAGAAGAAGATCGGCGGCAGCACCCAGCTGATCATCGGCGCGGTGTTCGGGCAGCACGGGGTGCCGATCCTGGACACGGCGGTCGACAAGAGCCTGGAGCTGATCCAGCGCACGCAGCAGCTCCTCGAAGCGGAGACTCTGGTCAAGAAGGGCGACGTCGTGGGCGTCGTCGACGACGGTCTCGGCGGTACCACCCCGGTGGTCGCCACCAAGGACGTCGCCGCGGTCGGCTGGCCGGGCCTGACCGTCGAGCTGGAGCTGACCGACGACGGCAAGACCCTGCCGCACTCCGCCGAGGCCGGAACGGAGGTCGGCGTACTGACCATCGGCGGCGACGGCGGCGGTGGCGGCGAGGGATCCGGTAGTGAGGGCGAAGGCGAAGGAGAGGGCGACGGCGAAGGCGAAGGCGACAAGGACGCGGTACGCGTGCCGGTGGCCCTCCAGAACGACCTGGCGGAACCGGGCTTCGGCCAGAAGCTGACCCGAGTCGGCTGACCCAGGTCACCGACCGCCCTCGGCCGGACGCCATACGCGGGACCAGCCCTCACCGGGGCTCCCTCTGTCGGTCGCGCGTGCTAGCGTCGCGAGGATCGGGCGGGGACGCGACAGCCAGCATGAGTCAGTACGGGGCAGCACGACGGCCAGCACGCGGCCAGCACGACAGTCAGCACGGGAACGACGCGGGGAGAGCCTTACGTGGCCACTGTGGGGCCGACGCGCGCGGACGACGACGCCAACTCTGACGAGAGTGCGGCCGCCGCGCGAATACGGCTGCCAGAGCAGCGCAAGAGTGCCGCGGCCGCCTCAGACGTGGGCGCGGGCGTGGGCGTGGGCGTGGGCGTGGGCGTGGGCATGGACTCCGGCACGCCGCACCACCCAGGCGGGACCGGCCAGTCAGGCGCTGCACTGTTCCGTCGCGTGCTCCGGCATCCGATCACCCTCGTCACCCTCGTCGCCGCCGTACTCCACATCGTCTGGTTCTTCACGTTCGCCAACAGCGGCGGCGACCTCGCCGCCCAGGACGCCTGGGCCGAGTTCGTCGGCCGCCACCCGGCGTCCGCGTACAACCTCGCCTGGTACGGCGGGATGCACCCGGTGTCGTACAGCGTGGTGTCGCCGTACCTGATGCACGTACTCGGCGTGCGGACCACGATGATGATCGCCGGGACCGTGTCGGCCGGGCTGCTCACGCTGATCCTGATGCGCTGCCGGGTGGTCAGGAACCCGCTGCCCGCGGCGTTCGCGGGCGTCTTCGCGCTGTTCTGCAACGCCGTGTCGGGCCGGGTCACCTTCGGCCTCGGCACGATGTTCGCGCTCGGCGCGGTGGCCGCGGTCTTCTGCTGGCCGCACCGGTGGCGCACCAAGCGCTGGGCCAAGGCCGCCGTGGCCGCCCCGCTGGCGGGGCTCGCGACGGCCGCGAGCCCGGTGGCGGGCCTGTTCACCGGTCTGGTCGCGGCCGCGCTGTTCCTCCAGGGCAGGCGTCCTGGCGCGTACGCGCTGGGTCTTGCGCCGGTGGCGGTCGTCGGCCTGTCCTGGTGGTTCTTCCCGTTCTCCGGTACGCAGCCGATGGCGATCTGGTCGGCCGTCCTGCCGATCCTCTTCGGCTGTCTCGTCTTCGCGTTCTCGCCCCAGCGGTGGGTCACGGTGCGGATCACCGCCGCGGTCTACGTCGTCAGCGTCGTCCTGGTGACCGCGCTCGAATCGCAGATCGGCTCCAACATCACCCGGCTCCCGATGCTCTTCGCGGGCGTCGCGCTGGTCGCCGCGCTGCCGTTCACCGTGCCGCGCACCCTCAAGTGGTACGCGCTCGCGACAGCCGCGCTCGGACTGAACGCCTGGATCGGCTTCAAGGCGTACGACGACCTGCGGAACACCACCCCGAAGGCCTTCTGGGCGCGTGAGCTGGCGCCGCTGCTCAACCAGCTGCAGAAGGTGGACGCGCAGAAGGGGCGCGTCGAGGTGGTACCCGCCCGCAGCCACCGCGAGGCGTCCGCCTTCGCGCCGTACGTGAACCTCGCGCGCGGCTGGACCCGCCAGGCCGACATGGGGCGCAACCCGCTCTTCTACGACGACACGCTGAACTCGGCGAACTACCGTGAGTGGCTGCACCGCTGGGCCGTCCACTACGTGGTGCTGCCCAAGGACGCGCTGGACGGCGACGGCGCGCAGCGCGAGCGCGAGCTGCTGGAACAGGGCCTGCCGTATCTCAAGCAGCTGTGGTCCGACCGGAACTGGAAACTCTTCGAGGTCAAGTCGCCCCGGCCGCTCGCCGACCCGCCCGCGAAGGTGCGGCGCGCCGGGCAGGACGGCTGGACGATCGATGTGACGGCGCCCGGCCGGGTGCTCATCCGCATCCCGTACTCGCCGTGGCTCGGGCTGGTCGACGAGGACGGCAAGCGTGTGGAGCGGCCGCGGGAGACCGAGGAGTCCAAGAACCGGGCGGAGGGCGAGCCGAAGACGTTCGACAACGTCAACGGCTGCCTGATCGAGGCCGAGGAGGACGCGGACGGCGACAAGTGGACGGAACTCCTGGCGCCGCGCGCCGGTACGTACTACCTGGGCGCGCCCTACGGGTTCTCTCGGGGCACCCCGTGCCCCGAGGAGCTTCGCTGACACGCCCTAGCGTGCCGCGCCCCCTCTAGCGTGCCGCGCCCCCCGCATCCGGTCCCGCATTCGGTCCCGCATCCGGGCCTGGACCGGCCCGTGGGCTCAGCTGGCGGGCCGCGGTCGCACGGGGAAGGCGATGTCGCAGACCTCGTCCTCGGGGCCCGCGGCGGCCCAGTCGCCGAAGTAGATCTCCCGGCAGGGCCCGGCGATCGTCAGGTCCGGCTGGCGTCCGACCCAGTCCTCGACCGCCTCGAAGGCGGAGAGGATCTGCGGGTGCGCGACCTGCGCCTTGGTGATCCGGGTGTAGGCGAGGCGCTGGGCGGGTTCCACCCGGCTCCGCGCCGTGTGGACGGTGTCGGCCCAGGCCCGCGCGGCCGCCGCGTCGGCGACCGGGACACAGGCCTCGGCCGGGCCGTCGCTCTCCTGCGTCACCTCCGCGTGGTAGACGACGAACGGCGCGCCGGTCAGACCCCCGCACGCGCGCGCCGCGGTCGTGAGCCGTTCCAGCGAGCCGCCGATGAAGGTCGGCAGCTCGTCGGCGAGGGTGTGCCGGGACTCGGCGATGACGTACTGCTCGGGTACGTCGACGACCTGGACCGTGAACCTCTCGTACATGCCATGACTCCTTCCGGAGAGTCGGTCACGGAGGTGGTCCGCCAGCGTGCGCTGTCCGGCGACGCGCCGCTCGACCTCCGCCCAGTACGCCGCGACCGCGTCGGCCGCCCGCGCGGGCGGCAGCGCCAGCACCTCGCTGATCCGCGCCAGCGGCATGTCGAGCCGCCGCAGCAGCGCGACCAGCCGGGCCCGCTCCACCTGGTCGGCGCGGTAGCGGCGGTAGCCGCTGGCCTCGTCCACGTGGGCCGGGGGCAGCAGCCCGAGGCGGTCGTACAGCCGCAGGGCCTTGGGCGACAGCCGCGTGCGGCGGGCGAACGCCCCGATGGTGAGCAGCTCGCGGTCGGCGGCGTCGGCTGGGTCGGCTGGGTCGGCGGGGCCGGTGGGGGCGCGGGCGTCGTCGTGCACGGCCTCATCCTCCGTCGCCGGGCGGGCTCTCCGCCCGGCGAAGCCAACGCTGGGCCCTGCCCCAGGGGCAAGGTCAACCCTGGGCCGGCCGGGCGGGCCGCCTGCCGCCTGAGCCGGGCGGCGGGTCACATGCCGCCCGCGACGCGCAGTACCGCGCCCGTGGCGTACGAGGCGTCCTGGGACAGCAGCCAGGACACCGCGCCGGCGATCTCCTCCGGCTGCCCGGCCCGCCCGAGCGGAATGGTGTCCGCGAGCTTCGCGGGACGCTCGGGGTCCTCGTGGAACTCGGTCCAGACGACGCCGGGCGCCACGCCGTTCACGCGGATGCCGTCCGCCGCGACCTCCTTGGCGAGACCGACCGTGACGGCGTCCGTCGCGGCCTTGGTGGCGGCGTAGTGGACGTACTGGCCGGGGCTGCCGAGGGTGGCCGCCGCGGAGGAGATGTTCACGATGGCGCCGCCGCGTCCCGACGCGGTCATCTCCCGTACCGCGCGGCGCGCGCAGAGCAGATAGCCGAGCACGTTGACCTCGATCGCGTTCCGCATGCCGTCCGCGTCGGCGTCGGCCAGGCGGCCGTTGGGGCCGCTCACCCCGGCGTTGTTGACCAGCCCGGTGACCGGACCGAGCTCGGCCGCGGCGTCGAAGAGGCGGTCGACGGACGCCTCGTCCGCGGTGTCCACGGCCACGGTGACGCAGCGGTGCCCGGCCCCGTGGAGCTCGTCCGCGACGGCTTCGGCCGCGGCGGCGTCGGAGCGGTACCCGACGACCACGGCATGCCCGTCGGCGGCCAGCCTGCGGCAGATCGCGGCCCCGATGCCGCGGCTGCCACCGGTGACGACGGTGACCGGCTGCCGCTCTCGCTGATGCTGCATCCCTGACACTCCTCGACGCTCCTCGACGCACCTCATGCGCTGGCGGTCTCTCCGCGAGGCGAGGCTCTCAGGGCGACTCCATCACACCCGTGGACCGGGGAGCGGAGCCGGTGTGGCACGGCGCGGCAAAGGACGCGGACCGCGTACGCGCGACGGGTGCGCCGCCACCGGGCGGCGCACCCTTGGGAGCCGTCAGGACACCTCAAGGACGATCTTGCCGCGGGTGCGTCCCTCCTGGCTCTGCCGGAGCGCGTCCGCGGCGG
The DNA here is from genome assembly GCF_054788135.1 of Streptomyces sp. O3. NCBI lineage: Bacteria > Bacillati > Actinomycetota > Actinomycetes > Kitasatosporales > Streptomycetaceae > Streptomyces > Streptomyces sp. O3. Next base: position 7,222 of record NZ_JBTVYK010000054.1, on the reverse strand, counting down.
CGGAGAGCGGGAAGACCGTGTCGACCGGCACCGTCAGCTTCCCGGCGTCCGCGAGCGCGCCGAGCGCGGTCAGGTCGGCGGCGTCCGGGCGCACCCACACCAGGTGGCCGCCCTTCTCCTTGGCCTCGCCGTCCGCGATGGACACCACCCGGCCGCGGTCCTTGAGCAGCTCCTGTGAGACGTCGACGACGCCGCCGCCGACGAAGTCCAGGGCCACGTCGACCCCTTCGGGCGCCAGGGCCCGCACCCGCTCGGCGAGCCCGTCGCCGTACGTGACGGGCTCGGCCCCGAGCGAGCGCAGGAAGTCGTGGTTGCGCTCGCTGGCCGTGCCGATGACGCGTACGCCCTCGGCGACCAGGATCTGGACGGCGAGCGAGCCGACGCCCCCGGCCGCCGCGTGCACCAGCGCCGTCTCACCGGCCTTCGTGCCGACCCGCCGGACCGACTGATACGCCGTGAGCCCCGCGAGCGGAAGCCCGGCCGCCTGCTGCCAGCTGAGCGCGGCGGGCTTGCGCGCCAGGGTCCGGACCGGCGCGGCGACCAGCTCGGCGTAAGTGCCGTGCTGGACCGCGTCCTTGCGGACGTAGCCGATGACCTCGTCGCCGACCTTGTACTCGGTGGCGTCGGCGCCGACCGCCTCGACCACGCCCGCCACGTCCCAGCCGGGGACGAACGGGAAGTGGGCGTCCAGCACCGGGTCGAGGTAGCCCGCGAGGATCTTCCAGTCCACCGGGTTGACCCCGGCCGCCTTGACCCGGACCAGGACCGAGTCCGGGCCCGTCTTCGGGTCGGGCAGGTCGGTGTACTCGAGGACTTCGGGGCCGCCGTAACTCTTCGCGTTGATTGCCTTCATGATCCGGTCCAACGCGGGACGCCCCGAGGACATTCCGGACCACGGCGAAGACCACCGGATCAGCCGCGGTGCGCTCGGGCGTCGGGTATGTCGAGGACGGTCTGGAACTGCTCGCGCGCCTCGCGGATACGGCCCGCCGCCACGTAGGCGCGTCCCAGACGGCTGCGGATGTCCATCTCCAGCCAGTCGTAACTGGGTTCGGTGAGCGAGGACAGCGACTGCTGTCGGCGGAAGGCCTGGTGATGGAGAGCGATGGCCGCGCTCAGGTTCCCCGTGCCGTGCTCGGCTGTGCCCAGCCGGGTCAGGCTGCGCGCGCAGAGGAAGACGTCCCCGCACCGCTCGACCAGACGGACCGCTTCGCGGAGCATCCGCTTGGCCTCGCCGTACTGGCCGAGGTGGAGGTGGATGTCGGCGGCGCAGCTCAGGACCCTGCCGAGCATGCGCGGTCTGCCGCTCGCCTCGGCGTGGGTACGGGCTGCGGCGAAGCACGCCAGCGCCTCTTCGTACCGCTGCCCGAACTGGTGGACGAGACCCTGGATGACGAACGCCATCGCGGCGACCCAGTCATTGAGCGGCCACCGGGGCAGGTTCGTCGCCGCGGTGAGGTGGGAGAGCGCCCGGTCGCCGTCACCCACGCTCAGGTACAGAGCCCCCAGCCCGGTCAGCGCCCGCGCCTCTTCGTATGTGTACGCGTACGCGTACGCGTACGGGTCGGGGCGGAGACGGCGGAGGCGCCGTGCCTCGGTGAACAGGTCGCGCGCCTGAGGGTAGCGGCGTTGGTACAGACAGGTGTAGCCCAGGCAGTTCCGCAGGGCGATGGCCATGCGCCGGTCGGTGGCCTCGTCCGCCTGTGCGAGTGCGATCTCCAGTGCGGTCTGGCTCTCGTGGTAGCGGCCCTGTCGTACGAAGTAGTCGCACAGCGCCTCGGCGATCCAGCACGCGTAGTCGGCCTCGCCGAGGGCCGCGGCGTGTCCGACGACGTCGGTGAGTTCTCCGCCTGCCGCGTCCAGCCAGCTCTCCGCGTCCCGCCAGTCCGCGAACGGCGCGTCGGCGGGCCGGGGGCCGGTCGGGGGAGGGCCGGTGGGGAAACCGCCGGAGCCCCAGTCGCTGGCGGTCCGGGCGGCGTCCAGATAGAGGCGGAGCGCGGCCGTGCGGGCGGCGGCGGCCTCGTCGGGCATGGCCTCCGCGACGCGTCGTGCGTGCACGCGGACCAGGTCGTGCAGCCGGTAGCGGCCGGGGCGCGGCTGCTGCAGAAGGCTCGCGTCGACCAGGCTCTCCAGGACCCGCTCGGCGTCGTGGGGCGGCCAGCCGAGCATGCCCGTCGGCGTCAGCACATCGAACTCGACCGTCGGCGCCAGGCCCAGGGCCCGGAATCCGCGCTGCTGCTCGGCGGTGATCTGGTCGTACGACAGGCGGAAGGCCGCCTCCACGCTGCGGTCCCCGACGCTCAGCTCACCGAGCAGGCGTTCGTCCCCGGCCATGCGCCCCACCAGGTACTCCACCGTCCAGGTACGGCGGTTCTGCAGCCGGGACCCGGCGATGCGCAGGGCCAGCGGCAACCCGTCGCACAGCCCGGCGAGACGGCGCGTCGCCTCCGGCTCCTGGCCCGCACGGCCTTCCCCGACGAGGTGCGTGAGCAGGGACACGGCGGCGCCGCTCTCCAGGGGCTCTACGGTGACCCGCCGCTCGGCGTCCAGCTCGGCCAGCCGTCGTCGACCGGCCACCAGAACCCTGCTGCCCGCCCCTGAGGGCAGCAGCGGTCGGATCTGGTCGGCGTCCAGGGCGTCGTCCAGCACGAGGAGCAGGCGCAGCGGGCTGGTCTCCGTGCGCCAGGCGGCGATGAGGTCCTCAAGGTCGCCCGGCAGCTCGCCGCCGACCACTCCGAGGGAGCGCAACAGCCGCTGCAACACCTGCTCCGGCGACTGCCGCCGCTGTGTGCTGTGGGCGCGCAGGTCCACGAACAGGCAGCCGTCGGGGTAGTCGGCGCTGAGCTCGCGGGCGGCTCGTACGACGAGGGCGGTCTTGCCGACCCCGGCCGCACCGTCCACCGTCACGACGGACACGGATCCCGACGCGGAAGGCGCGAGCAGCTGTGCCAGCTCGGCCTCCCGCCCGATGAGGCGGCCCGCGTCGCCCGGCAGGTCATTGACGGCGCGGCGGCGCTCGCGCCGATCCGGGCCGGGAGGGGCGGGAGCGACGGAATCGGGAGCGACGGAATTGGCAGCGGCGGAGGCAGGGGCGGCAGAAGCCGGGGAGGGGGAGGAGGACGGGACGGAGGACGCGGCGGAGGACGCGGCGGAGGCACGCGCCGCCGCCGGGCCGAGGAGACGTACGTCGTCCTGGCGCAGCACCGCCCGGTGCACTCGCTGGAGTTCGTCGCCGGGGTCCACGCCGAGCTCGCGGCGCAGGCGCTCGCGCACCTCCTCGTAGACGTTCAGCGCCTCGGTCTGGCGGTCGCCTCCGTACAGGGCGCGCATCCGCAACGCCGCCAGCGACTCGTCGGACGGATCGGACGCGGACAGCGCGGCGAGTTCGCCCGAGGCCTCGGTGAACCGGCCCAGCAGAACCAGGCATTCGAGCCGCTCCAGCCGAACCGTGCGCAGGTGCTCCAGAAGCCGCCGCCGCTCGGCCTCGGCGTACGGTCCCGGCAGCCCGGCGAGCGGCTCGCCGTCGGACAGGGCGAGCGCCCTGGACAGCCGGTCCGCCGCGGTGGCCGGATCGCCGGACGCCTTCGCGCGGCGAGCGCCGTCGACGTGCTCGGCCAGATCCGCCAGGTCGAGCCGGACCCCGCCCGCGACGAACCGGTACCCGCCCGGTTCCCCGCGTATCACCGAATCCACCGGTCCGGCGCCCTCGTCGTCGAGTCTCCTCCGCAGCCCGTAGACGTAACTGGGCAGCACCTTGCGGCCGGTTCGCGGCGGTCTCTCGCCCCAGACCCCGTCGAGTAACTGGTCATGGCTCAGCAGGCGGCCGGGACGCAGCGCCAGCGCGGTCAGTACGGCTTGCTGCCGGACGGGCCCGAGAGCCAGCGGCGAACCGTCCCGCCAGGCCCGTACCGGCCCGAGCACCGCGAGCCGCAGCCGCGCCCGCGCCTGCCGACGAGCTTCCGCCCCCACCTCTAGCCTCCGCCCCGCCCCGCTCGCTACTCCCGTACACATCATCAGAATTTCATCCGCATTGCAGCGCCTTCCGCCACGGTGTGGCAAGAGCGGCGGCCGTGGGAGGGGACCGGCCGCCGCCACGACCAGAGGAAGGAACACGAACGTGACCGCTGCCAACCGGTCTCTCACGACGTTGCTGAACCAGCGAAGACTCTTCCTCACACGGGAGCGGAGCGATGCCGCCGAGATCGTGTACGTATGCGTGGACGACGGACTGCCCGGCGGCTATCCGGTCGGTTACGCCGTCCCGTCCCGCGCGGGAACCTGGTTCGCGTACGCCCGGTCCCGCCCCGGCCGCGTCTTCGCCTGCGACCAGGTGGACGCAGGCCTGCCGAGCGCCGAAGCGGCCGTACGCGCCGTCATCGACCATGCCCGCTACGGGGATGTCCTGTACGCCCTGGAACGGGGGGTCGGCTCCGACGCCACGTACACCACCGAGCTGCACCGGGACCACGCCGCCTGGCTCGTCGCGCTCGACGAGCCCGAAGGCATCACTGACCTCGGCGGCGGCAGGGTCCGCTTCACCGGCCCCGCCGTCGCCTACCTGCGCGGTCTGCCGGCCCGCCTCGGCTGCCACGTAGACCAGGAGGACCGGATCTGGCTGGCGGGCCAGCCGCACCGACTGATCCGCGAGCCCCGCCCACCGTCGCGGCCCGCCCCCGAGGAGGCCCGCACTGACCGCCGCCTCCCCGATCGCCTCCCCGATCGCCTCGCCGAGCCCGCCGACGGCTACGAGGGCCGGTTCCGCTGACGGCTCTGCTCATCCGGGGCCCCGACGGCACCGTTGATCACGCCGTCGGAGCGCGGACGAAAACTCCTGTGCGTCGGCTCGCACACCTCTGCGATCATCCCCGAATGGCGCACAGTCTCGAATCGCTGGTCATCCGGCACACCCACCGCCTTGCCTCCCCCGAGGGACCCGCCGGGGAAGGAGCCGCCGCCGCACGGCAGTTCGACGCGGCGTTGGCGTCCGTGGGCTTCAAGCTCTCGACTGAGCTGCTGGAGCGGCTGTCCGGGCTGTCCGAGACCGTAGTCGTGCACACCGCCAGGCGAACGCTGCGCACCGTGAGCGAGATGGTGGGCGACCACGTCCGGCACAACTCGTACTTCATCGACTTTCCGGCGAACGTGCCGGACACCGAAGAGTTCTGGATGCGGTGTGTGGCGAAGGCGCTCGGCGACGACGGGTCGCGCGAGAAGGTGCTGACGCAGCTGGCGCACGGGGTGTTGGACCTGCTCAGCCTCCCCGCGTACGGCCGCTACCAGCACACCTACGAGGAGATGCTCGCGGCGCAGGACGAGCTGATCGCCTCGGCGGGTGACCGGGTGACCGTCCTGCACCTCGGGCGGGACCTGGACGACGAACTCACGGACCTGTACCTGGCCCTGGCGGGCAGCGCGACGCCACTGGGCGAGGACCACCTGCGCGACCTCAAGACCCTCGCCGAGCGATGCGTGCTCGGCCCCCAGCCGGAGTCGATCCCCGTCCGGGAGAACCGGGCGGTCGTCAACGAGGCCCGCCTGGGCGTCGGCGCCGACCTCCTGCTGGACACCGTCACCGATGTGCTGCGTCTGGCCTGCGCACTGTCGGGCGGCGACGTGACGCTCCAGGAGCCGACCCGGTTCCGGACGCTGCCGCGGCCGGTGCGCCGGGGGCTGCTCGCGGGCCTCGACGCGGTGGTCGCGGCGAACCCGGCGAAGCTCGCCGATGTGCACGCGCACCGGGAGCCCTTCAAGCGGCTCGGTGAGCGTCTCCATCCGCACGAGTACCCGCGCTGGCCGCACGCCGCCGAGGTGTTCGCCGTCGCGCGGGGCGAGAAGGAGGCGCGGTCCTTCGACAGCCGCGTCGAGAAGCTGCTCGACGAGTTCGACGTCACCGGTGCGGTGAAGCTGCTGAAGTCCGCTCCCGGCAAGCTGTTCCGCACCCTGGACCGCCTGCTGCGTATCGCCGCCGGCCAGGAGGAGCGGGACGCGGTGGTGGCCGCCGTGGTGGAGGTCGCTCCCGAGGTCTCCGGCCGGGTCGTCCTCTCGGTCCGTGAGCACTTGCACAACCGGGAGCGGGAGACCGACGAACCCCGCATCTTCGTCAACCGTCGGGGCCGCGCCTGGGCGGCCCCCGACGTCCGGCCTCCGGTACCGGCCGCTGACCGCGACCGTCTGATCGCCGCACTCGACGCCGAGCTGCGCCGTCGGCTCCCGGCACCGGGCCGGCTGTTGCTCGACCCCGACGTCCTCGACGTGGCGCTGCCGCTGAGCGGCAGGGCGACCGCGGCCGGGGTCGGCGTACTGCCGCGGGGTTCGGTCTCGGAGGTCGGCGGCGAACTGCTGCGCTTCTTCGTGTACTGGAAGGAGACCGAACACCGGACCGACTACGACCTCTCCGCGCTGCTTCTGCACAGCGACTACAGCACCGACTCCTGGCTCTCCTACACGGAGCTCACAGCCGTCGGGGGTGAGCACTCGGGCGATGTCACCGAGGCGCCCGACGGGGCCTCGGAGTTCATCGACCTGTCCCTGGACCGGGTGCGCGGCACGTTCATCGTCCCGCAGGTCAACATCTACGCGGGCGAGAGCTTCGAGGAGGTCGAGGAGTCGTTCTTCGGGTTCATGCTGCGCGACGGCGAACAGAAGGGCCGCCCGTTCGAGCCGCGCACGGTGCGGATGAAGTCGGAGCTGCGTGGGACGGGCCGTGTGGCGCTGCCGCTGGTGTTCCGGCGCGGGGACGACGGCCGGTGGCGTGCAAAGTGGCTGCACCTGTATCTGAAGGGCATCCCGACGGCCAACCGGGTCGAGGAGAACCAGGTGTCGGTGTCCAAGGTGGTGCGCGCCCTCGTGGAACGCGAGCAGCTGACGGTGGGGTACCTGATCGACCTGATGTCCGGCGACACCACAGCCATGACCCTGCGGGACGGCGCGCCGGTGCCGGACGAGCCCGTGACGTACATCGGTCTCGAACGTCCCGAGGGGCTGCACCCGGACTCCCAGGTCATCACCCTCGAAAATCTGCGCGACTTGATCCCGGTCTGAGTGCTAGCGTTGCCTACGGCGAGGCCATGAAGGGGCTTCCTTCTCATTCACTCCAAATGACTCAAGTCCTTTCGCTTTCCTCGCCCTCGACGCTGCTTCGGGCGGGGGGGGGGGGGCCCCCCCGCCCCCCCCCCCCCCCCCCCCCCCGCCCCCGGCCCCCCCCCCCCCCGCGCGCGCCCCC
>NZ_JBTVYK010000053.1:0-50024 GCF_054788135.1 Streptomyces sp. O3 | reverse complement strand
TACGTTCCGCAGGGCGGAACGGGTGGGCACAACCCACCCGACCCCGGTGACCGTTCTCGCTTGGCCCGCAGGGCGACCCCCTCCCCGCGGCACGGGGGGACCCGTGCCGCGGGGAGGGCAGCGTGGGGCTAGCCGTTGCGGGGGCCCGGTAGGGCGCCTGGGCGGGCCTCGTCGCGGAGCGCGGCGCTGCCCGCCGTGGGCTGCGCGGGCATAGACCGCGCAGCAGGAACCTTCGGCACCGTGCCGACGGAGACCGCGCGCCCCCCCGCGGCCGGGGCGGAGCGCTCGGCCTCCGCCGCCGCCTGCGCCGTCGCCCGCCGCGCACCGTATCTGCGGTGCACCGCCTGCTTGGTGACACCGAGCGCCGAGCCCACCGCGTCCCAGGAGAAGCCGAGTGAGCGGTCGAAGTCCACGGCCGCCGTGACCAGGGTCTCGACGCTGTCGCGGAGTTCCTGGGCCAGGCGGACGGTCGGGGCGGGAGCGCGCCCGTACACGACGAAGCCCGTGGAGGGCCCGGAGCGGCGCGGACGGTAGACGTTGCCCAGCTGGGCGGTGAGGGTGCGCAACGCGTCCACCTGTCGGCGGACCCGCTCGATGTCCCGCACCAGCAGATGCAGGCTGGCCCTTGCCTGGGCGTCGTGGGTTGCGTGGTCGGCCATGAACAAGCCTCTCGAACCGGCGGTGAAAAGGATCGGGCCGCATGCGCGGCCCGTTGTGGTCAACTCTTTCTTGACCAACGCGCCCTGAGCCATGTGGTCACGGTGCGGGGGCGTATGCGCATATGCGCAGGGCGCGCGGATGCCTGTACACCCCGACGTAGTAGTCTTGCGCCCTGCCCCTGGGCAGCGGTCAGGGCTTGGCCGCGGCGGAGTCGCAGACTGGTGCGCTGCTCATCGCAGTCAGTGTTCGCACCAGCTTGAGAGGCCATCAGATGAAGCTCGTCTTCGCAGGCACCCCCGAAGTCGCGGTACCCGCGTTGGACGCCCTGATCGCCTCGGACCGCCATGAGGTGGCCGCGGTCGTCACCCGCCCCGACGCGCCCGCGGGCCGGGGGCGGCGGCTGGTCGCGAGTCCCGTCGCCGAGCGGGCGGCCGAGGCCGGTATCGAGGTGCTCAAGCCCCGGCGGCCACGGGACGAGGACTTCCTGGCGCGGCTGCGCGAGATCGGGCCTGACTGCTGTCCGGTCGTGGCCTATGGCGCGCTGCTGCCGCGGGTGGCGTTGGATGTGCCTGTTCGGGGGTGGGTGAATTTGCATTTCTCGTTGTTGCCCGCGTGGCGCGGGGCCGCTCCTGTGCAGCACTCGATCATGGCGGGGGATGAGATCACCGGTGCATCGACCTTCCTGATCGAGGAAGGGCTGGACTCGGGGCCGGTGTACGGGACCGTCACGGAGGAGGTGCGGTCTACTGATACCAGCGGTGATCTGCTGACTCGGCTCGCCTTCGCGGGCGCCGGGCTGCTCGCGGCGACCATGGACGGGATCGAGGACGGCTCGGTCAAGGCCGTACCGCAGCCGGTCGACGGTGTTTCGCTCGCGCCGAAGATCACCGTCGAGGACGCTCGGGTGGACTGGGCCGCTCCGGCGCTGCGGATCGACCGCGTGGTGCGCGGCTGCACTCCGGCGCCGGGGGCGTGGACGGCCTTCCGCGGGGAGCGGCTCAAGCTCGTTTCGGTGCGGCTGGTGCCGGACCAGGGGGAGTTGGCGGCCGGTGAGCTGGCGGTCGGCAAGAACCACGTGTACGTCGGTACCGGGTCGCACGCCGTGGAGCTGGAGTGGGTGCAGCCGCAGGGCAAGAAGCCGATGCGGGCGGCGGACTGGGCGCGCGGGGTGCGGATCGCCCCCGGTGAGGTGCTGGGTGGCTGACGCATGTGGTGAGTGGGCCTGGCTGGCGGGTCGCCGTAGGCTGGGAACGCACCTCCATCGATGATCCGGAGCACCTTTTCGTGAACGATCAGTCTCGTCGCCCTCCTCGGAAGTACCGCCGGCCGCAGAAGGACCCCGTGCGGATGCTCGCGTTCGAGGCGTTGCGGGCGGTGGACGAGCGGGACGCGTACGCGAACCTCGTCCTGCCGCCGCTGCTGAAGAAGGCCCGCGACAAGGGCGACTTCGACGGGCGCGACGCGGCGCTGGCCACCGAGCTGGTGTACGGCACGCTGCGGCGGCAGGGCACGTATGACGCGATCATCTCGGCCTGTGTCGACCGGCCGCTGCGCGAGGTCGACCCGCCGGTTCTGGACGTGCTCAGCCTGGGGGCGCACCAGCTGCTCGGGACCCGGATTCCCAGCCACGCGGCGGTGTCCGCGAGTGTGGAGCTGGCGCGGGTGGTGCTGGGCGACGGGCGGGCCAAGTTCGTCAACGCCGTGCTGCGGAAGATCGCGGCGGATGATCTCGGTGGGTGGGTGGAGAAGGTGGCGCCGCCCTATGAGGAAGATCCTGAGGAACATCTCGCGGTGGTGCACTCCCACCCCCGCTGGGTCGTGTCCGCGCTCTGGGACTCGCTGGGCGGCGGGCGCGCCGGGATCGAGGACCTGCTGGAGGCCGACAACGAGCGGCCCGAGGTGACCCTGGTCGCCCGGCCGGGGCGCAGTACCGCCGAAGAGCTGCTGGGCGTGCTCGGGGAGGAGCGCGGGCTGCCCGGACGCTGGTCGCCGCATGCCGTACGGCTCGCCGAAGGGGGCGAGCCGGGGGCGCTGGACGCGGTGCGCGAGGGGCGGGCCGGAGTGCAGGACGAGGGCAGCCAACTGGTCGCCCTCGCGCTCGCCCAAGCGCCCCTCGAGGGTCCCGACCGGCGGTGGCTGGACGGCTGCGCGGGCCCCGGCGGCAAGGCCGCCATGCTGGCCGGACTCGCCGCGCAGCGCGGCGCGGTGCTGCTGGCTTCGGAGAAGCAGCCGCACCGTGCGCGGCTGGTGGCGCGGGCCCTGGAGGGCAATCCGGGGCCGTACCAGGTGATCGCCGCCGACGGGACCCGTCCGGCCTGGCGGCCCGGCAGCTTCGACCGGGTGCTGATGGACGTGCCCTGCACGGGGCTCGGCGCGCTGCGCCGCCGCCCCGAGGCCCGCTGGCGCCGCCGCCCCGAGGACCTGGACGGCTTCGCCCCGCTCCAGCGCGGGCTGTTGCGCGAGGCGCTGGCGGCCGTACGCGTCGGCGGCGTCGTCGGCTACGCCACATGTTCGCCGCACCTCGCCGAGACCCGTGCCGTCGTCGATGACGTACTGCGGCAGGGAGGCGCCGAACTCGTCGACGCGCGCCCCCTGATGCCCGGTGTCCCGGCGCTCGGCGAGGGGCCCGACGTACAGCTGTGGCCGCATCTGCACGGCACGGACGCGATGTATCTGGCGGTGCTGCGGCGTACTGAGTGAAGCGGCCAATACGTCAGAACGGTACGGAAGGTGAGGTTCCGGGGCGGTCGGGGCGGCCGGACGGGACCGGGGCGTGGAAAGCCGCGCGGGCATGGCAGTCTGGGGGGCATGGCCGTTCAGATCAACCCCAGCATCCTGTCCGCCGACTTCGCGCGGCTCGCCGACGAGGCGAAGGCCGTCGACGGCGCGGACTGGCTCCATGTCGACGTGATGGACAACCACTTCGTGCCCAACCTGACGCTCGGAGTGCCGATCGTGGAGTCCCTGAGCCGGGCCACGCACACCCCGCTGGACTGCCATCTGATGATCGAGGACCCCGACCGCTGGGCGCCGCAGTACGTGGAGGCGGGCGCCGGGTCCGTCACCTTCCACGCCGAGGCCGCGGCCGCGCCCGTGCGGCTCGCCCGCGAGATCCGGGCCAAGGGGGCCAGGGCCTCCATGGCGCTGAAGCCCGCGACGCCCGTCGAGCCGTATGAGGACCTGCTCCCCGAGCTCGACATGCTGCTGATCATGACCGTGGAGCCGGGATTCGGCGGCCAGACCTTCCTGGACATCATGCTTCCGAAGATCCGCCGCACCCGCGAGCTGATCTCCAAGCACGGCCTGGAGCTGTGGCTCCAGGTCGACGGCGGCGTCGCGGAGTCCACCATCGAACGCTGCGCCGACGCGGGCGCCGACGTCTTCGTGGCGGGCTCCGCGGTCTTCGGCAAGGACGACCCGGCCGCGGCCATGCGCTCGCTGCGCGCGAAGGCCGAGGCGGCCGCCGCCTCGCATGAGCGGGTCGTGACCGCCGCGGCCGCCTGGGCGTGCGACCACTGAGGCGTCGACGGCGCGTCCGCCGGGCCACGGCCAGATGAACGCGGTACCGCAGGACTGATCAAGGCCGCCGGATCTGCGAGGATGAACGGTGAGTCGCCCAGTGAACGTGTGAACAGTGAGGAGATTGCCGTGTCCGGCATGTCGGCGGGTCGGCCAGCCCTGCGGATGGGACCCGCTGAGCTGGTGCAGGCGGCGGCCATGGCCCGCCGCTTCTATCTCGAGGGCAAGTCCAAGATCCAGATCGCCGAGGAGTTCGGCGTCAGCCGCTTCAAGGTGGCACGGGTCCTGGAGACCGCACTCGAACGGGACCTGGTGCGGATCGAGATCCGGGTGCCCGCGGAACTCGACGCGGAGCGCTCCGACCGGCTGCGGGCCCGCTACGGCCTGCGGCACGCGGTCGTCGTCGAGTCCCCGGCCGACCTGGCCGACGAGTCGCCCGATCCGGAGAACCTGGGCGAGGTGGCCGCCGACCTGCTCGGCGAACTCGTCACCGAGGGCGATGTGCTGGGGCTCGCCTGGGGCCGTTCGACCATCCACATGGCCGCCGCCCTGGACCGGCTGCCGCCGTGCACCGTCGTCCAGCTCACCGGCGTGTACGACGCCGGGACCGCCGAGCGCGGCTCGGTGGAGGCGGTACGGCGGGCCGCGCAGGTGTCCGGCGGCGAGGCGCACCCCATCTACGCGCCGATGCTGCTGCCGGACCCGGCGACCGCGGCGGCACTGCGCAACCAGACCGGCATCGCCCGCGCCTTCGAGTACTTCGACAAGGTCACCGTCGCCGCGGTCTCCATCGGCTCCTGGGAGCCCGGCATCTCCACGGTGCACGACATGCTCACCGACGCCGAGCGCGGCCACTACGCCTCGCTCGGCGTCGCCGCCGAGATGTCCGCGCACCTCTTCGACGCCCAGGGCCGCCGGGTCGGCCGTGACCTGGGGGAACGATGCATCACGGTCGAGGCCGACCGGCTGCGGCGGATCCCCGAGGTGGTGGCGATCGCCGGTGGGCTGCGCAAGGCGGGCGCGATCGACGCGGTGCTGCGCTCGGGCCTGGTGACCAGCCTGGTCACGGACACCGCCGCGGCGGACCAGCTGCTGCGGACCGGACCGGAGCCCCGCCCCGCGCTGGACCGCGCCGATCCGGACAGTGAGGCCGCGCAGGGGCGGTAGCCGAGCGTCGGCTGTATGGGGCGGGTGTGCTCTGTGTGGGGCGTGTGTGGTGAGTGTTCCGGTGTGCTACCGGTCGTAGAGCGCGTGGACCGTCTCGACCGTGTCCGCGTCGGCCGCCTGTCTGTCCTCGCGGTAGCGCACCACGCGCGCGAAGCGCAGCGTCACGCCCTCCGGATAGCGCGACGAGCGCTGTACGCCGTCGAACGCCACCTCCACCACCAGCTCGGGGCGCACCCGGACCAGCCACCCGTCGTCGCTGACCGCCAACTGCCGCAGCCGGTCGGTCTGCCAGGCCAGAAGCGCGTCCGTGAGGCCCTTGAAGGTCTTGCCCAGCATCGCGAACGACCCGTCCGGGCGGCGCGCGCCCAGATGCAGGTTGGACAGCTTCCCGGTGCGCCGCCCGTGCCCCCACTCCGCCGCCAGCACCACCAGGTCCAGCGTGTGCACGGGCTTCACCTTCAGCCAGGACGCGCCGCGCCGCCCCGCGCTGTACACGGAGTCCAGCGCCTTGAGTACGACACCCTCCCGCCCGCGCTCCAGGGCGTCGGCGGCGAACCGCCGCGCCGCCTCCCGCTGCCGTACGTCACCGGGGTCGTCGATCACCACACGGCGCACCCGGCGCGACGGCGACGCCACCCGGTCCAGTTCCGCGTGCCGCTGCCGGGCTGGCAGGTCGAGCAGGTCGCGGCCGTCCACGGCCAGCAGGTCGAAGAAGACCGGGACCAGCGGGAGCGAGGCACGGGCGCCCTCGACGTCCAGGCGGGAACCGACCCGGCCCGCGATGTCCTGGAACGGCCGCGGCCGTCCCCGCTCGTCCAACGCGATCACCTCACCGTCGATCACCGCCCGGTCGGCCGCCAGCTCGCGGGCCGCGGCGACGACGTCCGGAAGCCGCGCGGTGATCTCGTCCAGCGTCCGGGTGAACACCCGCACCGCGTCGCCGTCCCGGTGCACCTGCACCCGGATGCCGTCGAGTTTCTCCTCGACCGCGCACGGACCCAGCCGGTCCAGTGCCTCGTCCACGTCCTTCGCGCTCTTCGCGAGCATCGGCAGCACCGGCCGGCCCACGGCGAGGCGGAACCCGTCCAGCGCCCGTACCCCGTCCGCGGCCAGCGCCGCCGCCACCGTGTCCAGCCGCCCCGCGAGCATCACCGCCCGCCGGACCTCCGCCGGGTCGGCGCCGGCCGCGACCGCCAGCGCCTCGGCCGCGAGCGCGTCCAGCGCCCCCTGCCGCGGCTCGCCGCCGACCAGGCCGTACAGCAGGCGCTGCTCGTCCTCGGTCGCGGCGGTGAGGAGATCCCGCAGCAGGCGTCTGCGCTCGCCCTGGGCGCCCTGGCCGGAGACCGCCGCGATCCGCTCGAACGCCGCGTGGGCCTCCTGGACCGTGAGGCGGGCGGCCGGGGCGGGCGGCTGCCGCTCCTTGAACGCCGCCCAGCCCACGCCGAGCCTCCGCTGCGGCAGCCGCCCCGCGAGATACGACACCACCACCGGCGCGTCGGCCGGTGACATCCCGCGGAACAGCTCGGCGAGCAGCGCGGTCTTCCGCGACCGGGAGCGGGTCGCGGCGATCTCCCGCGAGGTCCTGGCCACGTCGGCGAGCAGCATGAACACATCGTGGCCCAGCGTCGGCCGGCCCGCAGCGGCACGGTCTGTGTGGCAGCATCTGCGGCATGCCGCACCGGCCTCGTCAGGGACGGCCCCGCCGCCGTCCGCTCGTGTTCCTGCTCGCTCTGCTGTCCGCCGCCGCGCTGCTGCTCGGCGGCTGCGCCACGCCGGCCGGCACCGGTACGACGGGCGGGCCGTCGGCCTCCGCGACACCGGACTGGGCCGCGGGCATGGCCACCGTCCGCGCCGCCGAGCTGCCGCCCGAGGCACGCGAGACGCTGCGCCTGATCGACGCGGGCGGGCCCTTCCCGTACGACAAGGACGGCACGGTCTTCGGCAACTTCGAGCGGCTGCTGCCCCGTCAGCAACGCGGCTACTACCGCGAGTACACCGTGCGCACACCGGGGGAGCGCACCCGCGGCGCGCGACGGCTGGTCACCGGCGACGGCGGAGAGACGTACTACACGCACGACCACTACACCTCGTTCAAGGCGGTTCTGCGATGACCGACGCTGCCGCGCCGCCCCCGGCGGCCCCCCTCGCCCCGGTGCTGGCCGCCGCGCGCGCCATGGGCTGGCACACCGCCGTACTCGACCTCGACGGCGCGCGCGACAAAGACGCCTTCATGGCGTGCTGCGCCCGCGACCTGGCGCTGCCCGCGTGGTTCGGACGCAACTGGGACGCGCTCGCGGACTGCCTCGGCGACCTGTCCTGGGCACCGGCCACGGGCGGGCGGCTCGTGGTGGTGTCGGGCTGGCGCGGTTACGCCTGTGCGCAGCCACGGGAGTGGGGCATCGCCCAAGAGGTGTTCGCCGACGCGGTGGACTACTGGAGTACCGCCGATACGCGACTTTCCGTGGTGCTCACGCTGGACCGGGACCCCGCGTGACGTGTGCGCTCGTCGGCCGGTCCGCGCTCGGGTAACCTTTTGACGTAAGGCAGGCCCACTGTCCTGCACGAGCCCCCGTACCTCCCTGGAGGATCACACGATCGCGGGGGCGTTTCGCTGTGTCTCTGTGGGAGTGACCTGCGCCGTTTCGCGTGAAAATGTGAGACTTATGCGTTTCCTTGAGCCAGGTACCGGGCGCCCCGTGGAGTCCTCTCCCGTCCCCTACGACCTGACGTACGACGATGTCTTCATGGTGCCGAGCCGCTCCGCCGTCGGTTCCCGGCAGGGTGTGGACCTCGCCGCGCCGGACGGCACGGGCACCACGATTCCGCTGGTCGTGGCGAACATGACCGCGATCGCCGGTCGCCGGATGGCGGAGACCGTCGCCCGCAGGGGCGGTCTGGTCGTCATTCCGCAGGACATTCCGATCGAGGTCGTGACCGAGGTCATCAGCTGGGTCAAGACCCGGCACCTCGTCCTGGACACCCCGATCATCCTGGCCCCGACGCAGACCGTCGCCGACGCGCTGTCGCTGCTGCCCAAGCGGGCGCACGGCGCCGGTGTCGTCGTGGACGACGACCACCGGCCGGTCGGCGTGGTCACCGAGTCGGACCTGACCGGGGTCGACCGCTTCACCCAGCTCTCCGAGGTCATGTCGAAGGAGCTGCTGCTCATCGACGCCGAGATCGACCCGCGTGAGGCCTTCACCCAGCTGGACGCGGGACACCGCAAGGTCGCGCCCGCCGTCGACCGGGACGGCCGTCTCGTCGGCATCCTGACCCGTAAGGGCGCTCTGCGCGCGACCCTGTACCAGCCCGCCGTCGACGCGCAGGGCAAGCTCCGGATCGCCGCGGCCGTCGGGATCAACGGCGACGTCGCGGGCAAGGCCAAGCAGCTCATCGACGCCGGGGTGGACACCCTGGTCGTGGACACCGCGCACGGCCACCAGGAGTCGATGATCTCCGCCGTGAAGGCCGTACGGGCGCTGGACCCGCGGGTGCCGATCGTCGCGGGCAACATCGTCGCCGCCGAGGGCGTCCGGGACCTGATCGAGGCGGGCGCCGACATCGTCAAGGTCGGCGTCGGCCCCGGCGCCATGTGCACCACCCGGATGATGACCGGCGTGGGGCGGCCGCAGTTCTCGGCCGTGTTGGAGTGCGCCGCCGAGGCCAGGAAGTACGGCAAGCACGTATGGGCCGACGGCGGGGTCCGCCACCCGCGTGACGTCGCCATGGCACTGGCCGCCGGCGCCTCCAACGTCATGATCGGGTCGTGGTTCGCGGGCACCTACGAGTCGCCCGGCGACCTCCAGCAGTCCGCCGACGGGCGGCTGTACAAGGAGTCGTTCGGCATGGCGTCGGCGCGTGCCGTGCGCAACCGCACCTCCGACGAGTCCGCCTACGACCGCGCCCGCAAGGCGCTGTTCGAGGAGGGCATCTCCACCTCGCGGATGTTCCTCGACCCGACCCGTCCGGGCGTCGAGGACCTGATCGACTCGATCATCGCGGGCGTCCGCTCCTCCTGCACCTACGCGGGCGCCGGATCGCTGGAGGAGTTCGCCGAGCGCGCCGTCGTCGGTGTGCAGTCCGCCGCCGGTTACGCGGAGGGCAAGCCGCTGCACGCCAGCTGGAGCTGACCGCCCGGCTCCGGCTCCCCGCCCGCCTGTCACGGCCCCGACCGTCCTCGTACGGTCGGGGCCGTGACGCGTTCCACACCCGCGCGCGCACCCGTCCCGCAGGCGGCGCGGACGGGCCTTTTGTGCGAGTCATAACGGCAGGGCGCAACAAAACCCCATCTGTACGGCTTGCGCGCAATGATCATGCACTGATGCGCAAGGTTGGTGCATTACGTACGGGAACGCCCAGCTCATAGGCTCAACCGCTGTACGTGGAGTGGCGGCGACCGCCTGCTCGGCGGTCCCTGCCACAGGTGCGTTCCCCCTGCCCTGCCGCGGGCCCGTCGTGGTCGACCGCCGCTCGACCCGCAGCACGACAAGGAGCGTCCCCCAGTGTTGGACCAAGGCTCGGCACCCCCCACGGCCGTACGACCCCCCGGACTCGGGGCCCGGCTGATGCGCCGCAAGCCAGTCGACGTGCTGGTCGCCGAGGGCGGTCAGGGCGAGGGCGGCACGCTGCGGCGTTCGCTCACCATGTGGCAGCTGACCATGATCAGCATCGGCGCCACCCTCGGCACCGGCATCTTCGTCGTCCTCGGCGAGGCGACGCCGCTGGCCGGTCCGGCCGTGGCGATCTCCTTCGTCATCGCCGGTCTGACCGCCCTGTTCTCGGCGCTCTCCTACGCGGAGCTGGCCGGTTCCGTGCCGGTCTCCGGCTCCTCGTACTCGTACTCGTACGCGACCATGGGCGAGCTGATCGCCTGGGTCTGCGGCTGGTGCCTGATCCTGGAGTACGGGGTGTCGGTCGCGGCCGTCGCGGTCGGCTGGGGCGAGTACCTCAACGAGCTGCTTGACGGAACCATCGGCGTCACCATCCCCGAGACGGTGTCCGCGCCGCTCGGCGAGGGCGGCTTCATCAACCTTCCGGCGCTCGTCGTCGTCCTGCTCGCCATGGTCTTCCTGATGGGCGGCGCCAAGGAGAGCGCGCGGGTCAACACGATCATGGTCGTGATCAAGATCGCGACGCTGGTGCTCTTCTGCGCGATCGGCTTCCTGGGCATCAAGGGCGGCAACTACACCCCGCTCGCCCCGCTCGGCGTCACCGGCATCAGCGCCGCCGCGGCCACGCTGTTCTTCTCCTACATCGGCTTCGACGCGGCCTCCACGGCCGGCGAGGAGGCCAAGAACCCCAAGCGCGACCTGCCGCGCGCGATCATGCTGTCCCTGGTGATCGTCACCGCGCTGTACTGCCTGGTCGCGCTGGTCGCCGTCGGCGCCATGCCGTGGGAGGACTTCGAGGGCACCGAGGCCGCGCTCGCCCAGATCATGAAGGACGTCACCGGGCACAGCTTCTGGGGCGTGGTGCTCGCCGCGGGCGCGGTGATCGCCATCGCCAGCGTCGTCTTCGCCGTGCTGTACGGCCAGACCCGCATTCTCTTCGCGATGTCCCGCGACGGCCTGGTGCCCAGGGTCTTCGCCAAGGTCGACGAGCGCACCGGCACCCCGCGGGCCAACGTCGTGATCGTCGCCCTGTTCTGCGGCGTGCTCGCCGCGACCATCCCGCTGGGCGAGCTGGCCAACGCCACCAGCATCGGCACCCTCTTCGCGTTCGCCCTGGTCAACGTCGCGGTCGTCATTCTGCGCCGGCAGCGGCCCGACATGCCGAGAACCTTCAAGGTGGCGCTGTTCCCGCTGACGCCCGTCCTGGGCTTCGGGTTCTGCGCCTGGATGATGTTCAGCCTGCCGCTCGTCACCTGGGTGTGGTTCGGTGGCTGGATGATCGTGGGGCTCGTGTTCTACTTCCAATACGGCATGCGCCGCTCCCGACTGGCCATCGCAGAGAAGTGAACCACCCGCAGTGCGACTGAACGATCTCGACGAACGCATCGTCCACGCCCTCGCCGAAGACGCCCGCCGCTCCTACGCGGACATCGGCGCCGAAGTGGGGCTCTCGGCTCCCGCCGTGAAGCGGCGGGTCGACCGGCTGCGCGCCGAAGGCGCCATCACGGGCTTCACGGTCCGGGTCGACCCGGCGGCGCTCGGCTGGGAGACCGAGGGGTTCGTCGAGATCTACTGCCGCCACAACACCGCGCCCGACGACATCCGCCGAGGTCTCGAGCGCTATCCGGAAGTGGTGTCCGCGTCCACCGTCACCGGGGACGCGGACGCCGTCGTCCAGGTCTTCGCCTCCGACATGCGCCACTTTGAACGAGTCCTTGAACGCATCGCGGGTGAGCCGTTCGTGGAGCGCACCAAGTCGGTCCTGGTGCTGTCGCCGCTGCTCAGGCGCTTCACCTCGGGGTCGGTGGCGTAGCCGTACGGGGCCCTGGCCGGGCACGTACGGTCCCCCGCCTCGCCGGGTGCGCAACGAATCGCCGCCGGGCGTCGACAACACGCAACAGATCGCTCAGTGCCGCGCAACGGTAGCGCCTTGTCCGGGCGCGCCTGAGGGCCGTACCGTCAAAAGCGTCCCCCGCACCCCTCCCGTACCGCCCGAGGAAGCCCATGCCGCCGCTGCGCACCGCCCTGCTCCAGAGCTCCGGACGCCCCGGTGACGTGGCGCGGAACCTGGAGCTGCTGGACGCCCAGGCGGGCCGGGCGGCCGCCTGCGGCACCGGGCTGCTGGTCTGCCCCGAGCTGTATCTGACCGGCTACGCGATCGGCGACGACCTGCACCGGCTCGCCGAACCGGCGGACGGCCCGGCCGCCCAGCGGGTCGCCGGCATCGCCCGGCGGCACGGCATCGCGATCGCGTACGGCTACCCGGAGCGGTCCGGCGCGCAGGTCTTCAACTCGGCCCAGCTCGTCGGCCCCGACGGCGTCCGCCTGGTGAACTACCGCAAGACCCACCTCTTCGGCGAGTTCGAGGCGGAGCAGTTCACCGCGGGCGACCAGCCGGTGGTCCAGGCTGAGTTGGGCGGTCTGACCGTGGGCGTCGTGATCTGCTACGACGTGGAGTTCCCGGAGAACGTACGGGCGCACGCCCTGGCGGGCACCGACCTGCTTCTGGTCCCCACCGCGCTGATGCACCCCTTCCAGATCGTCGCCGAGTCCCTGCTGCCGGTCCGGGCCTTCGAGAACCAGATGTATCTCGCCTACGCCAACCGGACCGGACCCGAGGGCGCGTTCGAGTTCGCCGGGCTCTCCACCCTGGTCGGCCCCGACGGCACGGCCCGCGCCCGCGCGGGGCGCGGCGAGGAACTGGTGACCGGAGACGTCGACCCGACGTTCCTCGCGGCGTCGCGGGCGGAGAACCCGTATCTCCGTGACCGCCGACCAGGCCTGTATACCTCCCTCGTCTGACCTGGTCTGACCTCGTCTGATCTTGTCTGGTCTTGTTTGACCTCGTCTGAGCAACGCCCCCCGCTTCCCTTTTCTCTTCCCCACGCGCAAGGAGCCCGTACCCCATGACGTCCACGGTGCCCACCGCTGTCCAGCACACCGACGCGCAGCCGCCGATCACCATGTTCGGTCCGGACTTCCCGTACGCCTACGACGACTTCCTCGCGCACCCGGCGGGCCTCGGCCAGATACCCGCGACCGAGCACGGCGCCGAGGTCGCGGTCATCGGCGGCGGCCTCTCCGGCATCGTGGCCGCCTACGAG
This sequence comes from Streptomyces sp. O3, assembly GCF_054788135.1. Classification (NCBI taxonomy): domain Bacteria; kingdom Bacillati; phylum Actinomycetota; class Actinomycetes; order Kitasatosporales; family Streptomycetaceae; genus Streptomyces; species Streptomyces sp. O3. The sequence continues at coordinate 36,964 of NZ_JBTVYK010000053.1, read as the reverse complement.
CTGCTGAAGATGGGCCTCAAGCCCGTCGTGTACGAGGCCGACCAGATCGGCGGCCGCCTGCGCACGGTGGGCTTCCCCGGCTGCTCCGCCGCCGACGAGGACGGGGAGCTCACCGCCGAGATGGGCGCGATGCGCTTCCCGCCGTCCTCGACCGCCCTCCAGCACTACATCGACCTGGTGGGCCTCAAGACCCGGCCGTTCCCCAACCCGCTGGCCCCGGACACCCCGTCCACGGTCGTCGACCTCAAGGGCGAGTCGCACTACGCCGAGACCGTCGACGACCTGCCGCAGGTCTACCGCGACGTGATGCACGCGTGGAACGCCTGCCTGGAGGAGGGCGCCGACTTCTCCGACATGAACCGCGCCCTGCGCGAGCGCGACGTCCCCCGCATCCGGGAGATCTGGGCCAGGCTCGTCGAGAAGCTCGACAACCAGACCTTCTACGGCTTCCTCTGCGAGTCCGAGGCCTTCAAGTCCTTCCGGCACCGCGAGATCTTCGGCCAGGTCGGCTTCGGCACCGGCGGCTGGGACACCGACTTCCCCAACTCGATCCTGGAGATCCTGCGCGTCGTCTACACCGAGGCCGACGACCACCACCGCGGCATCGTCGGCGGCAGCCAGCAGCTCCCGCTGCGGCTCTGGGAGCGCGAGCCCGAGAAGATCGTGCACTGGGCGCAGGGTACGTCGCTGAAGTCGCTGCACGAGAACGGCGACCCGCGCCCGGCCGTGACCCGGCTGCACCGCACCGCGGGCAACGGCATCACCGTCACCGACGCCTCCGGCGACATCCGCACCTACCGTGCGGCGATCTTCACCGCCCAGTCCTGGATGCTGCTGTCCAAGATCGAGTGCGATGACTCGCTCTTCCCGATCGACCACTGGACGGCGATCGAGCGCACCCACTACATGGAGTCCTCCAAGCTCTTCGTGCCCGTCGACCGGCCGTTCTGGCTGGACAAGGACGAGGACACCGGTCGTGACGTGATGTCGATGACCCTCACCGACCGGATGACGCGGGGCACCTACCTGCTCGACAACGGCCCCGACCAGCCCGCCGTCATCTGCCTGTCGTACACCTGGTGCGACGACAGCCTCAAGTGGCTGCCGCTGTCCGCGAACGAGCGGATGGAGGTCATGCTCAAGTCGCTCGGCGAGATCTACCCGAAGGTCGACATCCGGCGGCACATCATCGGCAACCCGGTCACCGTGTCCTGGGAGAACGAGCCGTACTTCATGGGCGCGTTCAAGGCCAACCTGCCCGGCCACTACCGCTACCAGCGGCGTCTGTTCACCCACTTCATGCAGGACCGGCTGGCCGAGGACAAGCGCGGCCTGTTCCTCGCGGGCGACGACATCTCCTGGACGGCGGGCTGGGCCGAGGGCGCCGTGCAGACCGCGCTCAACGCCGTGTGGGGCGTGATGCACCAGTTCGGCGGCGCCACCGACCCGGCCAACCCCGGCCCCGGCGACCGCTACGACGAGATCGCCCCGGTCGAGCTGCCCGAGGACTGACAGTGAGGATGTGAGGCGCGCTTCTCCGGTGGGTCTGACTCACGGACTGACCGACGTTTCGACTGTCTTGTTTGGGATTTGTCGATCCGCTCGGAGGAGCCGCCTCGCACGCGACCGGACGGGCGTTCGTGACCTTATAGGAGCTTGGTCAAAACGCCCCGCCACTGTCCTGTCCGCCCGCCCGACCGGCGCGTGCCGCCCCACCGGGATCAGCGAGAGGACGGCAGTGACCAGCATGACGGACCAGGCCGTGGAAGTCACAGGCGGCATCGACACGCACGGCGAGACCCATCACGCGGCCGTAGTCGACCGCCTCGGCCGTCACCTGGCCGACCGGGAGTTCGAGGCCACCGGCCCCGGATACCGCAAGCTCCTGGCCTGGCTGCTGGCCCAGGGCACGGTGGCCGCGGTCGGGGTGGAGGGCACCGGCGCCTATGGGGCCGAGCTGGCCCGTGTCCTGCGACAGGCGGGCCTGAAGGTGGTCGAGGTCGATCGCCCAGACCGCAAGACCCGCAGGCTGAAAGGGAAGTCCGACCCGATCGACGCCTATGCCGCCGCTGTGGCGGTAGCCTCCGGCCGGGCGAGCGGGACGCCCAAGACCCGCAACGGCGTGGTGGAAGCGGTCCGAGCCCTGCGGGTTCCGCGGCGCTCTGCGGTCAAGTCCCGTACCCAGGCGGTCAACCAGGCCCGGCAGCTGCTGGTCACCGCCCCCGAGAGCCTGCGCGCCCAGCTGCGCGGGCTGACGGCCGTCCAGCTGGCGAAGGCGTGTGCCCGGCTGCGGCCCGGTGACGACCTCGCCGATCCGCTGCACGCGGCCAAGGCTGCCCTGCGACGGCTGGGCCGGCGGATCCTGACCCTGACCGAGGAGATCGACGAGCTGGAGGCCGAACTGAAGACGCTCACCGCCCAGGCCGCCCCCGAGCTGCTGGCCCTGCAGGGCGTCGGCGCGGACGTGGCCGGGCAGCTGCTGGCCACCGCCGGAGACAACCCCGACCGGCTGCGCTCCGAGGCTGCCTTCGCCCACCTGTGCGGTGTCGCGCCGATACCTGCCTCCTCAGGCCGCCGGGACCGCCACCGCCTCAACCGGGGAGGGGACCGGGCCGCCAACCACGCTCTGCACACCATCGTGCTCTGCCGCCTGCGCTGGGACGAACGCACCCGCACCTACGTGGAACGGCGCACCCAGCAGGGGCTGTCGAAGAAGGACATCATGCGATGCCTCAAGCGCCACATCGCCCGCGAGGTCTACCGCGTCCTCATGCGATCCCTCGACCGCCGAACCGCGTCGGCGGCGGCTCACGCCTCGTAGGTGTCAGCGTCCAGTACGTACCGGCGTCCGGTGAGGGAGTCGTAGGCGAGCTCGCCGCCGCCGGCGTTCCGCTCCACTGGCCCGCGGTCCTGGAAGCCCAGCTTCTCCAGCACACGCAGCGACGGCTGGTTCTCAGTGGTGACGTCCGCGCGAACCGAGGTGATACCAGGAAGCTTGAAGAGATACGCGAGCAGCAGCCGTACGGCGCCGGTAGCCAGGCCACGCCCCTGCTCGCCGGGGATGACCGTGTAGTAGATCTCCACTACCCCTTCCGTTTCCGTGGCAGTGCCCCCGATCGAGCCCAGGTACGAGTCGTCCGCCGCGTCCGCGATGGTCAGGGACAGAACCTCGTGATCAGAGCCGTAGGCGGAGATCACGTAGTCGAGCATGCCCTGCGCACCCTGCGTGGTCTTCTGCTCTGCCGTGAAGGCCATGTAGCGGGTGGCCTCGGGGTCGGTGAGGAAGGCCGCGAACGCCTCCCGGTCCGCGGAGCAGTGCCGACGCAGGGTGAAGCCCTCGCCGGGCAGCAGTTCCGGACAGGGCAACAGCATGGTGACTCCAAGAAGAACAAGCACAGGCAGAAACGGCCTCAACGACTCCGAATGGTACGTGCCACGCCCTGCTACCCCAGCAGTACGTCCTGTCCCCCTCAAACCACTTGACATCCATAGGAGCATCCCGGTCCGCTCCGGCGGGGCCACCGGGTCCCGCCGGAGCGGCCGCACCTCCCGCGGGCGTACGGCGGGACTCAGCGCCAGGGTGTCAGCAGGCAGCGGCCGACCAGGCCGACACCGTCGTCCAGCCGTACCCTGAACTCCTCGGCCAGCTCCGGGAGTTCCCGCAGCCCCCACAGCACCCGCGCCGCCGACCAGGCGGCCGAGCAGGCCCGCTCCAGGCTCCACACACCGACCAGATGGGTCAGCGGATCGGTGACCTCCAGCAGGTCGGGCCCCGGCGTCAGGTCCTCCCTGATGCGCTCCTCAAGCGCCGTCAGGAGATCGCCGACCCGGTCGAACTCGTCTTCCAGGTCGACCGGTCGGCAGCCGAGCGTATGGCAGGCGTCCACCACGGCGAGCGCCAGGTCGTGCCCGATGTGCGCGTTGATCCCCGCGAGCGCGAACTGCACCGGGCGTACGCCGGGATGCCGCCGCTGCTGAAACAGCGGCCGCCAGCACGCGGCGGGCCGCCGCCCGTCGGCCACCGTGTCGACCGCGGCCAGGTAGCGCTCGGCGAGCCGGACGCCGAGCGCCGCGGGAGCGTCTGGGCACGCCCCGAAGCGGAGTCGCCGCCCGGCCTCCTCGGTCACCGTCAGATACGTACGGTGGAAGACGGCCACCCCGTCGCCCGCGGGCCAGGACGCGCCCAGCGCGCGCATCCGCGCGATCAGGGCACCGACGTCGGACGCCCCCGCCGGAGCCGTCTTCCCGTGCCGGGGTGCGGGGGTGTGCGGCCCGGAGGAATGCAGGGTCTGCGCCATGCGCTCAGCGTCCCAGTCGTAAGCTGGCGCGGGGTTCACCAGGCCGCGAGCTTCCCCGAAACGGGGGAACGGCCGGTGACAGGCACGTCAGTGCGGGGGGATGCGGTGTGTCAGGCTCACGCGCGCGGCGCAGGGGCGAACGCGTCGGACGCCGCCGGGCGGCGGCGCGGCAGGCGACGGCCGCGGCCGCGTCGGTCGTGGTCGCCGTGGGGGCGGCGGTGGGGGTGCTGTCGACCGTGCAAGGCGGCGGTGAACGGGACGAGGCGCGGCCGGAGGAGACCCGGAAACCGACCCTGAGACCGCTGCCGGCGGTCCCGACACCGTCCCGCTCCACATCGCCGTCTCCATCGCCGTCTCCGTCGCCGTCCGCGTCCCCGTCGAAGCCGGAGAAGACCCAGCAGCCGTCCCCGACGCCGGAGAAGAAGGACAAGAAGACGGGCCCGGCCAAGACCGCGCCCGCCAAGACGGACAAGCCCGCCGAACCGGCCCGGCCCGCCGACAGCAAGCTCTACCGGCACGGCCAGTCGCAGGTGCTCGACTGGGTCAGGGCGAACCGCGGCGACCCGCGACGCCCGCTGATCGAGCAGCGGATAGCGGCCAGGCCCGCGGCGGTGTGGTTCGCCGAGTACAACCCGGACGTGATCACCGCACGGGTGCGCGCGGTCACCTCGGCGTCCGGCGGCCGGGTGCCGGTCCTGGTGCCGTACGCGATCCCCGACCGCGACTGCGGCGGCGCGTCCCAGGGCGGCGCGCCCGACCTCGCCGCGTACGACCGGTGGATCGAGAGGTTCGCCGCGGGGCTCGGCTCCGGCGAGGTCATCGTGATACTCGAGCCGGACGCGATCGCGCTCTCCGACTGCCTCTCGGCCGGGCAGCGGCAGGCGCGGTTCGCCTCGCTGGCCCGCGCGGGCCGCGCCCTGCACGCCGCCAACCCGAAGGCCAGGGTCTACTACGACGCGGGGCACTCCGGCTGGCACCCGGCGGCCAAGATGGCCGGGCTGCTGCGCCAGGCGGGCGCCGCGTCGACGGCCTCGTCCGACGGCGTGTACACCAACGTCTCCAACTTCCACCGCACCGCCGACGAGGCGGCCTACGCCCGCCGGGTGCTCTCCGCGCTGGGCGGTCCCGCCTCACTCGGCGCCGTCATCGACACCAGCCGCAACGGCAACGGCCCGCCCGCCGACAACGCCTGGTGCGACCCCGCGGGCCGCAAGCTGGGCCAGCCCCCGACCCTCAGCACCGGCCAGTCGCGGATCGACGGCTACCTGTGGATCAAGCTGCCGGGCGAGGCGGACGGCTGCCGCGGCGCGGCGGGCAGCTTCGCCCCCGACTACGCCTACGAGCTGGCGACCGGCGGCTGAGACAGGGGCGGCCCGGTTTGTCCCACGCCGGGCCGATCGACTATTAATCACTTCGGCCCTGAGTCGTACAGGGCACGGCAACGTGGAGTGAGAACATGGCGGGCGTCGGCTGGAAGCTGCACGGCGACGGTAAACACCTGAAGCCGGGCGACGTGGTCAAGCCCGACGAACGCCTGACCTGGGGCCGCACCGTCGGCCTCGGCGCGCAGCACGTCGTGTCGATGATCGGCGCGTGTTTCGTCGCCCCGGTCCTGATGGGCCTGGACCCCAGCCTCGCCCTGATGGCGTCCGGTGTGGCCACGGTCCTGTTCCTGCTGATGACCCGCGGCCGCGTCCCCTCCTATCTGGGCTCCTCGCTGTCCTTCGTCGGGGTCTCCGCGGTCATCGCGGGCCAGGGCGGCGACGCGGGCACCCTCACCGGGGCGATGCTGGTGGTCGGCGCGTGCCTGGCCGGTTGCGGCATCGCCATCCACATCCTCGGCGCACGGGCGATCCACGCCGTGCTGCCACCGGCGGTCACCGGCGCGGTGGTCATGCTCATCGGCTTCAACCTCGCCCCGGTCACCGCCGCCACCTACTGGCCGCAGGATCAGTGGACGGCGCTGGCCACCATGCTGTTCACCGGTCTGGCCCTGGTGGTGCTGCGCGGTTTCTGGTCCCGGATCGCGATCTTCCTCGGCCTGCTCTTCGGCTACGTGCTGTCCTGGGCCCTGGACCGGGTCTTCGGGCAGATCCATTCAGCCGACGGTTCAGGCCAGGTCACCGACCACTGGCGGATCGACTTCTCCGGCGTGGCCGACGCCGACTGGATCGGCCTGCCCACGTTCCATGCCCCGAACTTCTCCGCCTCCGCGATCCTGGTCGCCCTGCCCGTCCTGGTGGCCCTGATCGCGGAGAACGCCGGGCACGTCAAGGCGGTCGGCGAGATGACCGGCGATCCGCTGGACGACAAGATGGGCACCGCGATCATGGCCGACGGCACCGCGTCGGTGCTGGCCACGGCCGCGGGCGGACCGGCCACCACCACCTACGCCGAGAACATCGGCGTCATGGCCGCCACCCGTGTCTACTCCACCGCCGCCTACTGGGCCGCCGCGGGCTTCGCCCTGCTGTTCGGCCTGTGCCCCAAATTCGGGGCGACCGTGGCCGCGATCCCCGGTGGGGTGCTCGGCGGCATCACCGTCATCCTGTACGGCATGATCGGCCTGCTCGGCGCGCAGATCTGGGTCCGTAACAAGGTCGACTTCTCCCAGCCGCTGAACCTCGTGCCCGCGGCGGCCGGCGTCATCATCGGCATCGGCGACGTCTCCCTGGAATTCACCGACGACTTCCAGCTCAGCGGCATCGCGCTCGGCACCCTGATCGTGCTGACCGGCTACCACGCGCTGCGCTGGCTCTCCCGAGCCGCCGGGACCCGGCGGCCGCCCCTCCTGGACGGCGGCACCACCGACTACGACAAGGCGTCGCGGTGAAGCCTGCGGCGGGCGACGAGTTCGACGGTCACCGCGATGGCGAGTGCCTCGACGGCCAGCAGCGCGATCAGGACGAACACCTGAACGGCGCCGGCGACCACGGGTGAGGCCCCGCCCAGAAGCATGCCGACGAACGCGCCGGGCAGCGTGACGAGACCGACGGTGCGGGTCTGGTCGAGCGCGGGAAGCAGCGCGTCGGACGCGGCCCCGCGGGAGATCTCCAGGCGGGCGTCGCGTTCCAGGAAGCCCAGCGCCAGGGCGGCCTCGACCTCGCCCTGACGCTGGGTGAGCTCGTCCAGCGCCCGACGCCCTGCGAGCACCGTCGCGGTGAGCGCGCCGCCGATCAGGATGCCGGTCACGGGGACGATGGCGATGCCCGGCACGGTGAGCAGACCGGCCAGCACCAGCCCGGCGACGACCGGGGCCACGGGCGCCACGATCGGCAGGGCGGCCCACCACCATGTGCGGTTCGCGGTGATACGCCGCCCGGCCGTGCGGGTGGCGACCGCGAGCATGAGCAGCAGGAACCCGACGAGGGCCGCGGTGTGGCGCACGGCCCAGCCGATCACCAGGGAGACCGCGGCCAGCTGCGCGGCCGCGCGCACACCCGCGATCAGGATCTCGCGGGTGCGACGGCGGGAGCCGTCGGGGGACAGCCGGAAGAGCGCGGCCACGGCGCCGGCGGCGAGCAGGAGCACGAGGAGCGCGGCGGCGAGGGCGGGGTTGACGGGCAGCAGGGTGTCGGCGGAGAGCTGGCGCACGCGGCATCCTTACCCGGAAGTCCCGTGAGTGTCGCCCCGCGCGCCTGCCGGGGCGGTGCCCTGTGCACCGCCGGGACGGTGCCCCCGGGCCGGGGCATGAGGGCTAGTCGGGGTGTGCGGATCCCCGTCCCGCCGCACCCAGTACCCCCGCGCAGGCGACGAGGCCGAAGGCCAGCGTGGTGACCAGGGCGAACGACACCACCAGCGACGTGGCGTCCGCCACCGCGCCGATCGCCGACGGGGCGATCAGGCCCGAGGTGTACGTGATCGTGGCGACCCCTGCGATGGCCCGGCTGGGACTGTCCCCGCTGCGCCCCGCCGCCGCGAAGGCCAGCGGCACCACCACCGCGACCCCCAGTCCGACGAACGCGAAGCCGGTCAGCGCGAGCGCCACGGTGGGCGCGCTCACCACCAGCAGCCCGCCCGCCGTCGCGCACACCCCGCCGACCCGCACTGTGCGCACCGCGCCGAACCGGTCGACCACCGCGTCCCCGCACAGCCGGGCCACCGCCATGGTCAGCGCGAACGCCGTCGTCGACGCGGCCGCCGCCCCCGGCGAACCGTTCAGCACATCCCGCAGATACACCGCCGACCAGTCCAGGCTCGCCCCCTCCGCGAACACCGCGCAGAACCCGACCGCGCCGATCAGCAGCGCCGACTTCGGCGGCAGCGCGAACCGCGGCGGCGGCGCCTCGTCCGGGTCCCCGCGGAGATCGAGTACGCCCTGACAGGCCACGACGCCGAAGAAGGTGAGCGCCCCCGCCGCGAGCAGATGGTGCAGCCGCGCGTCGGCCCCCAGGTGCGCGGCGAGCATGCCCGCGGCCGAACCGACCAGCGCGCCCACGCTCCACATACCGTGCAGCCCCGACATGATCGAGCGGTCCATCCGGTTCTCGATCTCGACGCCGAGCGCGTTCATCGCCACATCGGACATCCCCGCCGTCGCCCCGTACACGAACAGCAGCGCGCACAGCGTCAGCAGATTCGGCGCCAGGGACGGCAGCGCCAGCGCCATCGTCCACAGCGCGAGCAGCCCGCGCAGGGCGGCACGCGCCCCGAAGCGGTGGCTGACCGCGCCCGCGAGCGGCATCGCCACCGACGCGCCGATCGCGGGAAACGCCAGCGCGAGCCCGAGCTGTCCCGCGCTCACGCCGGTGTGTTCCTGGATCCACGGCACGCGGGTCGCGAAGGACCCGGTGACCGCGCCGTGCACACAGAACACCGCCGCCACGGCGTACCGCGCCCGCCGCAGCGGTGACCGCTGTCCGTCAACGGTGATGTGGCCCTGCCCCTGACCCATCGGCCAGCCCTCCCCATGGTGGCTTCCCCCAGCGCGCGTAAACTATCAGGAACCCTGCCTGATGAAAACGGGGTGCTCGGCGCGCCCCGCCGCTACCCGGCGTCCCGCAGCGGCCGCGGAGGATGGAAAGATCGTCGACATGCCCGCATCACCGAGCACCGCACGGGCCATCAACGACCGGCTCGCCTTCCGCCTCCTCCAGCGGGAGGGCCCGCTGACGGCCACCCAGCTGAAGCGGCTCACCGGCCTGTCCCGGCCCACGGTCGCCGACCTCGTGGAACGCCTCCAGGACGCCGGGCTGATCACGGTCGTCGGCGAGTCGGGCGCCGAGCGCCGCGGCCCGAACGCGCGGCTGTACGGCATCGTCGCGGACCGCGCCCACCTCGCCGCCCTCGACGTACGCACCGACGGCGTCTCCGTCGTCGTGGCCGACCTGCTCGGCGCCGTCCTGGCCGAGGAGACGCTGCCGATCGACGAGGACGCCGGGACCGAGCCCGCCGTCGAGCAGGCCGTGGCCCTGCTGGAGCGCACGGCCGCGACGGCCGGGGCGCGGTCGCTGCACAGCGTCGGCATCGGCGCTCCGGGGCTGATCGACCCGGCGACCGGCGAACTCCGCGACACGACCGGGCTCCCCGCCTGGCACCGCCGCCTGGTCGCCGCGCTGCGGCAGCGCCTTACCGCGACGGTCCTGGTGGAGAACGAGACCAATCTCGCCGCCGTCGCCGAACAGCGCCGCGGCGCGGTGACGGACCGCGAGACCTTCGTGCTGCTCTGGCTGGGCGCGGGCGTCGGCGCGGCCGTCGTGCTGGACGGCACGCTGCGCAGGGGGGCGTCCGGCGGAACCGGGGAGATCGGCTTCCTCCCGGTGCCGGGCACCGGCGGCCTGCCGTCGGCGACGGGGTGCGAGGGAGGTTTCCACTCGCTGGCGGGGGCGGCGGCCGTCTGCGAACTGGCCGCGCGGCACGGACTGCTGGCGGCGACGGGCCTGGACGGCCGGGACGCACCGTACGAGCGGCACGCGGCGGCGGCCGTGGCGACGGCGGCCGCGGCCGCGCCCGCGGCGGACGGCGCGCGCTTCCTGGACGCGCTGGCCGACCGGCTGGCGGTCGGCGTGGCGTCGGTGGTCGCCGTCCTGGACCCCGGCTGTGTGGTGCTCGGCGGTGCGGTGGGCCGCGCGGGCGGCGCGGAGCTCGCGGACCGGGTCGCGGCCCGGCTGGCGGAGCTGACGCCGCTGGCCACCGAGGTACGGGCGGGAGCCCTGGGCGGTGGCGCGGTCCTGCGGGGCGCCCTGCTGGCCGCGCGCGAGGCGGCCCAGGACGATCTGCTCGCGGCGCCGAACACGCCCTAGGCCCTGTCCTCCCGTAGAGGTCGGGGGAGGCAGGGCCTAGGGCGTGTCCGGCGCGGCACAGCCAGCCGGAAGAGGGCGACCCGGCGGCGGGCAAGGGCCGTCGACACCGCCGCCGGGTGGTTCAGCGGGTCAGACCGTCAGCACGCGCCGAGGTCCTCCCAGACACCCCACTCGCCCGTGGTGCCGGGCTCGTCGCCCTGGGTCCACCACTTGGCCTTCCAGGAGTGCCCGCCGTGCGAGACGACGGAGCCGCCGTTGTACACGTCGGTCGCGTTCCAGGCCGGGTCGGCGCACTCGCCGCCCCCGCCTCCGCCGTCTCCGCCACCGTCGCCCCCGCCGTTTCCGTCGCCCGGCTCGACCACGGTCGTGCCGCGCGCCAGGTCACCGGCGAGCGCGTAGGTGTCGCCGCCGAAGGAGACCGTCCAGTTCGACGGCGTCGACACCGGCAGGTAGTAGACGAAGTCGAGCTGCACCGAGTCACCCGGCGCGAGGGACTGCCAGCCGGGCAGCTTCAGCGACACGCGGTGGTAGTCGCCCTTCAGGCCGCCGACGTTGTCCCCGGTGTGGTCACTGCGGATGATCTCCGTGCCGAACCCGGACTGGTCCTTGGCGTTGGCCGGGGCCGACGTGGCGTAGTCGAACTGGAACTCCGTACCGCCCGGCAGCGTCGTCTGCGTGTGGTTGGTGATCGTCAGCTTGGGGCTGATCGGGTAGTTCGAGTCGCCGAGCGGGAAGTCCCCGAAGCCCACCTCGATGTCGACCGCCTCGGTCGGCATCGGGGTCGTGGCGCGCTGCGCGCCGTACGGCGCGGCCGACTTGAACTTCTCGTACATCGCCGTGGTGAGCGTGTCGCCCATCTCGTACTGGCCCTTGGCCGCGTTCCAGCCGTAGTCGCCCGCCAGCTCCCAGACCATGGTGCCGCCGAGGCCGCTGTCGACGACGTAGTCCGCCTTGGCGGCGACCGACTGCTCGTCCTCGGTGGACAGGAAGACCTTCTTCTCGGCGTTCCACAGCCACGGCGCGACCAGCGTCGCGTCGTACTTGCGCGCGTAGTCGCCGGTCAGGGTGGTGTCGGCCGGGAATCCGTAGTCGGTGACGTAGTCGCCGACGATGCCCTTCTCCAGGTTCTTGGCGTGCCACATCGGGTTGGAGCCGGCGGGGGACTCCTGCCCGTTCTCGTCCTTGTCGTGCCACAGGTTGTCGATGCCGGACGCGCCGTCACCGCACTTGGTGAGCCCGGAACCGGCCGGGCAGTCCGTGCTGGCCGCCTTGCCCCACAGCCCGTCCGTGCCGCCCTGCACGTTCTTGAAGCCGCGGGTGTAGTACGGCAGTCCGATGTTGACGCGGCCCGCGGGCATCGACCCGCGGAAGTAGTGCGCGGCCCAGTCGGCGTTGAGGTAGCCGATGCCGCCGTACTGGGACGTGGTGTACACCCCGGCGGCGGCGAGCTCCGCGTCCTTGCCGTCGTCGAAGAGCGAGGCGTTCGGCCCGACGTACTCGTTCCAGGCGCCGTGCAGGTCGTACGACATGATGTTGACGTAGTCCAGATACTTCTGCATCTGGTACGTCTCCATGCCGCGCAGCAGATAGCCGGACGACGGCGCGGCCACGGTGAGCAGGTAGTGCTTTCCGTCGGCGGCGCCCGCCCGGTCCAGCTTCTCGCGCAGCGTCTTCATCAGCACGTCGTAGCCCTTGACCAGGCCCGCGCGCCGGGGGTTGGAGATCGACCAGTCCAGCGGGTTGCCCGCGTCCTTCATGGTCGTGGCGTACTCGTAGTCGATGTCGACGCCGTTGAACCCGTACTTCTTGATGAAGTCGACCGCGGAGTCGGCGAAGGTCTCGATCCCCGCGTGGTTCACCGAGCCGTCGGCGTTGGTGGCCATCTTGTAGAAGCCGCCGTCGGCCACCCGGTCGCCGTTGTCGTCGAAGTGCCCGCCGGTCTCGGCCCAACCGCCCACCGAGACCAGGGTCTTGACGTCGGGGTTCTGCTTCTTGAACTTGTTCAGCAGGTTGAAGTGCCCCTGGTACGGGAGCGAGGGGTCCATCTCCGCGCCCTCGACGCCCGGCCAGGTCATCCCGGTCGCAGGGTTCTCGGCGGTGTCCGAGCCCACGGAGAGCTTGTTCGCGCTGTCGATGTGCGCGAAGGCGTAGTTGATGTGGGTGATCTTGTCCCAGGGGATGTCGCTGGCCAGGTAGGCGGGCGTGCCGTCCTCGCCGGTCCGCCAGCCGGTGAAGTAGCCGATGACGCGGCGCTGGTGGTCGGCGCCCATCTTCTCGCGGCCGTCGGCGTCGTAGACGGTGCAGTACGGGACGTCGACGCCCGGCGTCGCATAGAGGCCGTCGGGGCGGCATGAGGCGTGGTCCGTCGCGGTGTCCGCGGCGTGTGCGGTGGTCGCGGTGAGGCCGCTGAGCAGCATCCCGGCGACCGCCGCACCCGCGGCGAGCGCCGTGGCTCTGGCGCGTGTGGGGGACAGCACGGTGGTTCCTCCCGAGGAGGGTCGGTGTCACACAACGAATCTGGGCACGGCCCCGATGTGCGCACACCAGCCGGGCCAACTCCGCGGAGTGACGCAGACGTTAAAAGGACTAGACCAGTGCGTCAATAGGTATGGTCCAATCCGCAACAAAGGCGTGGACTCAGCACGCTGTGAGTCAGCCCACAGATGAACGCCCGCATGGACAGCGCCCGTCCGTGGCACACTGACCCTGTACCAACAGCAGCGCACTCCGGGGTCGGTGTAATTCCGAACCGGCGGTTACAGTCCGCGACCCGGCCGCATCCAGTGGCCGGTTGACCAGGTGAAATTCCTGGACCGACGGTGAAAGTCCGGATGGGAGGCAGTGCGCGGCGAGCAGGCACCGCGGTAACGCGGTAGGACGCCGCCGTTGGTCCGCCCTCGTCGGCGGATCGTTGAACGGCGCGTCGTACGTCCTGGGCCGTACGGCCTGGGAGAGGTGCCAGCTCGTCCATTCTGTCCTCAGCGACAGGCCCCGGAGTCCGTGCCCGACGAGGCAGGAGGACCCGGTGGCCACCGCAGCAGCGCCCGACGCGGAGCGCGCCGCCATGCGCCGCGCCATAGAGCTCGCCGCGCGCGGACTCGGCTCGACCAGCCCCAACCCCGTCGTCGGCTGCGTCATCCTCGACGCCTCCGGCGAGCGTGTGGGCGAGGGCTACCACCAGCGCGCGGGCGGCCCGCACGCCGAGGTCCACGCCCTGCGCGCGGCAGGCGTCCTGGCCCGCGGCGGCACCGCCCTGGTCACCCTCGAACCCTGCGCCCACACCGGCCGCACCGGCCCCTGCGCCCAGGCCCTGATCGACGCCGGGATCGCCCGCGTGGTCTACGCCGTGGCCGACCCCACGCCCACCGCGACCGGCGGCGCCCAGCGCCTGCGCGCCGCGGGCGTCGACGTGGCGTCGGGGCTGCTCGAAGCCGAGGCCGCCGCGGGCAACATCGCCTGGCTCAGCGCCGTACGCACCGGCCGCCCGTACGTCACCTGGAAGTACGCCGCGACCCTGGACGGCCGGATCGCCGCCGCCGACCGCACCAGCCGCTGGATCACCTCCGCCGACGCGCGCGCCGACGTCCACCGGCTGCGCGCCGAGGCGGACGCCGTCCTCGTCGGCTCCGGCACCGCCCGCACCGACGACCCGCACCTCGCGGTACGCGGCCCCGCAGGCCCGGACGCCGCCGCGGCCCAGCCGCTGCGGGTCGTCGTCGACACGAACGCCACCGCCGTACGGCCCGGCGCGCGCGTCCTGGACGACGCCGCCCGCACGCTCGTCGCGGTCGCCGCGGACCTCGCCCCCGAGGCCACCGCGCACCTGCCGCAAGTACTCCGCGTCAAGCGCGCCGCCACCGGCCTGGACATCCCCGCGCTCCTCGCCGCCCTGTACGACGAAGGAGTCCGCTCCGTCCTTCTGGAGGGCGGACCGACGCTGGCCGGGGCGTTCGTCGCCGCGGGCGCCGTCGACCGGGTCGTCGGCTATCTCGCCCCGGTCCTGCTCGGCGCGGGCCCGGCCGCGCTCGCCGACGCCGGGGTCACCACGATCACCCAGGCGTTGCGGCTCGACGTGACCGAGACCGTACGCATCGGCCCCGATCTCCGGGTCACCGCCGTCCCCGCGACGCCCGCCGGTACCGACCGTCCCGCCCATACCGCCACCCCCGCCTCGAAGGAGCACTGAAGTGTTCACCGGAATCGTCGAAGAGCTGGGCGAGGTCGCCGCCGTCGAGAACCTCGGCGACTCCTCCCGCTTCCGCCTGCGCGGCCCCGTCGTCACCGAGGACGCGAAGCACGGCGACTCGATCGCCGTCAACGGCGTCTGCCTCACCGTCGTCGACCGCGAGGGCGAGGAGTTCACGGCCGACGTGATGGCCGAGACCCTGAACCGCTCCAGCCTCGGCGCGCTCACCACCGGCTCGCGGGTCAACCTGGAGCGCCCGACCGCCGTCGGCGCCCGGCTCGGCGGCCACATCGTCCAGGGACACGTGGACGGCACCGGCGCCGTCCTGGACCGCCAGCCGTCCGACCACTGGGAGATCGTCAAGGTCTCGCTGCCCGCCGGGCTCTCCCGCTACGTCGTGGAGAAGGGCTCCATCACCGTGGACGGCGTCAGCCTCACCGTCGTCGAGGCGGGCCCGGACTTCTTCACGATCAGCCTGATCCCCACCACGCTCGCGCTGACCACCCTCGGCGTCAAGCAGCCGGGCGACCCGGTCAACCTCGAGGTCGACGTCATCGCCAAGTACGTCGAGCGGCTGCTCGGGTCCCAGGCCGAGGTGTCAGCCGAGGCGCCAGCCGGGGAGCGCGCCGAATGAGCGCCTTCGACTTCCTCAACACCGAGGCCTTCGCCGTCTTCGGCCAGCACGTCATCTGGTCCGACATGATCGGCAACAGCGTCGGCCTGGCCGCGCTCGCGCTCGGCTGGCGGCGCTCGATATGGACCTGGCCCGCACAGCTGCTGTCCGGGCTGATCCTGGTCGCCGCGTACGCCTCCGCGCAGCTGTCCGGCGGCGTCGGCAAGCAGCTCCTGGTGATCGGCGTGGCCGTGTGGGGCTGGCGGCAGTGGCAGCAGGGGCGGCAGCGGGCCCAGGACGGCTCCGTCGCCGTCCGCTTCGCCTCCTGGCGCGAGCGCGGACTGCTGCTGACCGGAGCGGCCCTCGGCACCCTTGTGGTGGGCGGCCTGTTCACCGCCTTCCCGTCGCTGTCCTGGAGCCCCTGGGCCGACGCCTACATCTTCGTCGGCACCCTGGTCGCCATGGTCGCCCAGGCCCGCGGCCTGGTGGAGTTCTGGTTCGCCTGGCTCCTGGTCGACCTCGTCGGCGTCCCGCTCGCCTTCAGCAGCGGCCTGGCCTTCTCCGGCCTGGTGTACGTGATCTACCTCGCCCTCGTCCTGTGGGGGATGCGCGACTGGTGGCTGCGCTCCCGTGCGGCCGAGCCCGCCCTGGAAGGAGCACTGGTATGACTACCGCCCCCGTCTGGTACGGCCCCGCGGACACCGCCGACACCGCGGACCTCGCCCTCGACCCCGTCGAGCTGGCCATCGCCGACATCGCGGCAGGACGCCCGGTCGTCGTCGTGGACGACGAGGACCGCGAGAACGAGGGCGACCTCGTGATCGCCGCCGAGAAGGCCACCCCCGAGGTCGTCGCCTTCATGATGAGCGAGTGCCGCGGCCTGATCTGCGCCCCGATGGAGGGCGAGGAACTGGACCGGCTGGCGCTCCCGCAGATGGTCCAGGACAACACCGAGTCGATGAAGACCGCCTTCACCGTCTCGGTCGACGCCTCCGCCGCGCACGGCGTGAGCACCGGCATCTCCGCGGCCGACCGCGCCACCACCCTCCAGCTCCTGGCCGGCGGCACGGCCGACGCCGACGACTTCGTCCGGCCCGGACACATCTTCCCGCTGCGCGCCAGGCCCGGCGGCGTCCTGGTTCGCAACGGCCACACCGAGGCCGCCGTCGACCTGGCCCGGCTCGCCGGACTGCGCCCCGCCGGGGCGATCGTGGAGATCGCCGGCGAGGACGGCCGGATGCTGCGGCTGCCCGAGCTGATCCCGTTCGCCCGCAAGCACGGCCTGACGATCATCTCCATCGAGGACCTGATCGCCTACCGGCGCACCGCCGAGCCGACCGTGCGCCGCGAGGCCGAGGTCGAGCTGCCCACGGCCCACGGACGGTTCACCGCCTACGGCTACCGTTCCATCGTCGACGGCGTCGAGCACGTCGCCCTCGTCCAGGGCGACATCGGCGACGGCCAGGACGTCCTGGTACGGGTGCACTCCGAGTGCCTGACCGGCGACGTCTTCCACTCGCTGCGCTGCGACTGCGGACCGCAGCTCCAGGCCTCCATGGACCGGATCACCGACGAGGGCCGGGGCGTGGTCGTCTATCTGCGCGGCCACGAGGGACGCGGCATCGGCCTGCTGTCCAAGCTGCGCGCGTACGAGCTCCAGGAGCGCGGCCGCGACACCCTGGACGCCAACCTGGAACTCGGCCTGCCAGCCGACGCCCGCGACTACGCCGCGGGCGCCCAGATCCTCGCCGACCTGGGCGTACGCAGCCTGCGGCTGATGACCAACAACCCCGACAAGACCGAGGCCCTGGTCAGCCACGGCCTGCGGGTGACCCGGCGCGAGCCGGTGCACGTACAGACCGGGGAGCACAATCTGCGGTACCTGCGCACCAAGCGGGACCGGATGGGACACGACCTGCCCTGGCTCGACGCGAACTGACGCGCCCGACACCAGGCACCCGATACCAGGCACCACCAGCACACAGCACAGCACAGCACCGAGCACAGCACCGAGGAGAGACGTGAGCGGCAAGGGCGCACCCGAACTGAGCGTGAAGAACTGCGGCGACCTGCGGGTGGCGGTAGTGGCGGCACAGTGGCACGAGAAGGTCATGGACGGCCTGGTCAACGGTGCCCTGCGGGCCCTGCACGAGCTGGGCATCGACGAGCCGACGCTGCTGCGCGTCCCCGGCAGCTTCGAGCTGCCCGTGGTCGCCAAGGTGCTCG
Organism: Streptomyces sp. O3; assembly: GCF_054788135.1. Classification (NCBI taxonomy): domain Bacteria; kingdom Bacillati; phylum Actinomycetota; class Actinomycetes; order Kitasatosporales; family Streptomycetaceae; genus Streptomyces; species Streptomyces sp. O3. The sequence continues at coordinate 19,399 of NZ_JBTVYK010000053.1, read as the reverse complement.
CCGACCGCGGCTACGACGCGGTCGTCGCGCTCGGCGTCGTCATCCGCGGCGGCACCCCGCACTTCGACTACGTCTGCCAGGGCGTCACCCAGGGCCTCACCCAGGTCTCGATCGACACCGGCGTGCCCATCGGCTTCGGGGTGCTGACCTGCGACACCGACGAGCAGGCCCTGGACCGCGCGGGCCTGGAGGGCTCCAACGAGGACAAGGGGCACGAAGCGGTCACCGCGGCCGTCGCCACCGCCGCCACGCTGCGCGCCGTCTCGGAACCCTGGCGCTGATCCGGACGCCCGCGCCGCGTAGAGTGAGCACCACCATGTCTCAGAAGACTTTCGAGGAGCTCTTCACCGAGCTCCAGCACAAGGCCGCAGGCGGCGACCCTGCCACCTCCCGCACCGCCGAGCTGGTGGACAAGGGCGTCCACGCCATCGGCAAGAAGGTCGTCGAGGAGGCCGCCGAGGTCTGGATGGCCGCCGAGTACGAGAGCAAGGACGCCGCCGCCGAGGAGATCTCACAACTCCTGTACCACGTACAGGTGATGATGGTCGCGCGCGGCATCTCCCTCGAAGACGTCTACGCCCACCTCTGATCCCGCCCCGCCCGCCTCTCACGTACACCCCGTATCTCACGCACACCGAGCAAAGGAAGCCGACCCCATGCTGCGCATCGCCGTCCCCAACAAGGGTTCCCTGTCAGGCCCTGCGGCGGAGATGCTGCATGAGGCCGGCTACCAGCAGCGCCGCGAGTCCAAGGAACTGCGCATCGTCGACCCGGAGAACGAGGTCGAGTTCTTCTACCTCCGGCCGCGCGACATCGCGATCTACGTGTCGTCCGGGAAGCTGGACATCGGCATCACCGGGCGCGACCTGCTGATCGACTCGGGCGCCGACGCCGAGGAGATCCTGCCGCTCGGCTTCGCCCGCTCCACCTTCCGGTTCGCCGCGAAGCCGGGCACGGCGGACAGCGTCAAGGACCTGACCGGGAACACGGTCGCCACCTCGTACGAGGGAATCGTCGCCGCCCACCTCGCCGACGAGGGCGTCGCCGCCTCCGTCGTCCACCTGGACGGCGCCGTGGAGACCGCCATCGAACTGGGCGTGGCCCAGGTCATCGCCGACGTAGTGGAGACCGGCACCAGCCTGCGCAACGCGGGCCTGGAGGTCTTCGGCGAGCCGATCATGAAGTCCGAGGCCGTCGTCATCCGCCGTACGGGCGCGGACGGCGACGACCCCAAGGTGCAGCAGTTCCTGCGCCGCCTCCAGGGCGTCCTGGTGGCCCGCACCTACGTGATGATGGACTACGACTGCCGCGCCGAGCACCTGGAGCAGGCCGTCGCCCTCACTCCGGGCCTGGAGTCGCCCACGATCTCCCCGCTGCACAACGAGGGCTGGGTCGCCGTCCGCGCCATGGTCCCGGCCAAGGAGGCCCAGCGGATCATGGACGACCTGTACCACATCGGGGCGCGGGCCATCCTCACCACGGCCATCCACGCCTGCCGGCTCTGACGCGCAGCGGAACACCAGAACAGCGGAGCACGTCGATGTCCGAAGTCCCCACCCTGCCCGTCGTCTTCCGGCCCACCCGCACCCGGATCGTGCTGCTCACGGTCGGCGTCGTGATGGTGGTGGTGATCACGGCGATCGCCCTGATCCTGGAGAACCTGGGGCCGGGGGAGCGGGTCAGCTTCATCTTCACCGGCGCCCTGCTCTTCGGCGCGCTGGTCCTGCTCAGCAGGCCCAAGGTCGTCGCCGACGCGTCCGGCGTCACGGTCGTCAACCTCACCAGCAGGCGGCACCTCGCCTGGGCGGAGATCCTCCAGGTCAACCTCCGTCCGGGCGACCCCTGGGTGTTCCTCGACCTCAGCGACGGCACCAGCCTCCCGGCCATGGGCATCCAGCCCGGCAACGGCAAGGCGCGCGCCATCAGCGACGCGCGCGCCCTGCGCGCACTCGCCCAGGCACACGGCACCGGCGCGGAGGACTGAACCGCCAGGGCTGAGTGCTGAGGCGGCAGAGCTGAGTGCTGAGGCGGCAGGGCTGACACGGAACGCCGTGCCATGACTAACCTGGGGGCGGACGCCACCCGTGGCCTCCGCCTTGTCCGGCCCCGGCCGGCCGGGGCTCCTGCTCACCGAGGAGTGACCCTCTCCGGCAATGGACGGATCGTCCTGTAGTACGTGCGCCGCCCCCTCCCGGCCCATCGCGGGGGCGGCGGCATGACCCTTCCCCTGCTGCTCCTCGCGGCCGCCTTCCTCCTGGTACTCGCCAACGGCTTCTTCGTCGCCGCCGAGTTCGGCCTGGTGACCGTCGAGCGCGCCGACGCCGAGCGCGCCGCGGCCGACGGCGACCGGCGGGCCCGCCGCGTCGTCACGTCCCTGCGCGAGCTGTCCTTCCAGCTCTCCGGGACCCAGCTCGGCATCACCCTCACCTCTCTGGCGGTGGGCATGCTGGCCGAGCCCGCGCTGGCCCGCCTGCTGGCGGGACCGTTCACCGCGGCCGGTGTCCCGGACTCCGCGGCGCCGGGACTGGCCGTACTCGTCGGCATGCTGCTGGCGTCCGCCGTCCAGATGGTGATCGGCGAACTGGTGCCCAAGAACTGGGCGGTCTCCCGGCCGCTGCGGGTCGCACGGTTCGTCGCCGGACCGCAGCACCTGTTCGCGACCCTCTTCCGCCCGGTGATCGCCGCGCTGAACACCGTCGCCAACCGCCTGGTGCGCGCCGTCGGCGTCGAACCCACCGACGAGCTGGCCTCCGCCCGTACGCCCGGCGAACTGGTCTCGCTCGCCCGGCACTCGGCACGGGCCGGGGCGATCGAGCCGGACACGGCCGACCTGTTCGTCCGCACGCTGTCACTCGGTGAGCTGACCGCGCAGCATGTGATGACCCCACGCGTGAAGGTCAACGCGCTCCAGGCGTCGGCGACCGCCGCCGACGTCGTCAACCTCACCCGCGCCACCGGCCTGTCGCGCTTCCCCGTCTACCGGGAGCGGCTCGACGAGATCATCGGCATGGTGCACCTCAAGGACGCCCTCGCGGTCCGCGCGCGGGAGCGCCAGCGCACCGCCGTCGGCCGGATAGCGCTGCCCCCGCTGCTGGTCCCGCGCACCCTGCCGGTGCAGCCGCTGCTCGACCGGCTGCGCAGCGAACAGCCGATAGCCGTGGTCGTCGACGAGTACGGCGGCACGGCGGGCGTGGTGACCCTCGAGGACATCGTCGAGGAACTCGTCGGCGAGGTACGGGACGAGCACGACGGGCACGACCTGCCGGAACTCGCCGCGGCCGCCCCCGAGGACGGGCGGCCCGCCTGGGAGGCCGACGGCGGCTGCCGCGTGGACACCCTGCGGCGGATCGGCCTGGACGTCCCCGAAGGGCCGTACGAAACCGTCGCCGGACTCGTCGCCACCCTCATCGGCCGCATCCCCGCACCCGGTGACCGGGCCGAACTGCCGGGCTGGCGGCTGCGAGTGCGCCAGGTCGACCACTACCGCGCCGCCCGCGTCCGGCTGGTCTGCCTGGCCCCCGCCGCCCCGCTCGCCGCCACCGGGGAGAGCGTCCGATGAGCGTGCTGTACCTCCTCCTCGCCCTGCTCCTGGTGCTCGGCAACGGCTTCTTCGTCGGCGCCGAGTTCGCGCTGGTCTCCGTACGCCGCAGCCAGATCGAGCCCCTCGCGGCGGAGTCCGCGCGGGCCCGCCAGGTGCTCTACGGCCTTGAGCACCTGCCGCGGATGATGGCCGCCGCCCAGTTCGGGATCACCGTCTGCTCGCTGACGCTCGGGGCCGTCGCCGAGCCCGCCGTCGCGCGGCTGCTCGAACCCGTCTTCCACGCCGCGCGGGTGCCGGACGGCCTGGTGCATCCGCTCGGCTATGTGATCGCGCTCGCCGCCGTGGTCTTCCTGCACCTGGTGATCGGCGAGATGGTGCCCAAGAACCTGGCCCTCGCGGCACCCGAGAAGACCGCACTGCGGCTGAGTCCGGGACTGGTCGCGTTCGCGCGGCTGTGCCAGCCGGTCACCACGGCGCTCGGCGCCTGCTCCCGCGCGGTGCTGCGGCTGTTCGGCGTCGAGCCCAAGGAGGAGGTCGACGCCGTCTACACCAGCGAGCAGCTGGGCCGCATGGTGGCGGACTCGCGTCAGGCGGGCCTGCTGGAGCCCGAGGCGCAGGAACGGCTCGGGGACGCGCTGGAACTCGGCTCGCACCCGATCACCGACGTCCTCCTGGACCGCGCGGCGCTGATCACCGTCGACCCCTCGGTGACACCGCGCCGGATCGAGGAGCTGACGGTACGCACCGGCTACTCCCGCTTTCCGGTGTGCGCCGAAGGAGGCGCCTTCATGGGCTACCTGCACGTCAAGGACATGCTGGACCTGGAGGACGACGAGCGGGCCGTGCCCCAGCGCGTCTGGCGTCCGATGACCACCCTGAGCGCCGAACTCCCCCTGGACGACGCCCTGTCCGTCATGCGCCGGGCCGCGACGCATCTGGCGCAGGTCGCCGACGCGTCCGGCCGGGTGCTCGGCCTGGTCGCCCTGGAGGACGTACTCGAACACCTCGTCGGCGAGGTGCGCGACCCGGCCCACCGGATGGTGACGCCCAGGGGAACCCGCGCCCCGGCGGCCCCGAAGGTCGCGGACGTCACGGACACCGCGGACGGCGCACGGGTCCTGGTGCGCTGACCCGGCACCCTGACATCCGCTCCCCCGAGCGGGGAGCGGATGTCAGGGGCCCGCCGGGTCCTGGGGGCCGCGCCCCGAGAGCACCTCGCCGTACGCCTGCATCAGGTCGGGCAGCCGCAGGGTCGCCAGGTCGTCGCGGGTCGGGGTGCTGGCGAAGCCGGAGAGCCGCAGGTCGCGGTAGGCGCAGCTCTTCTCGTACAGGGTGCGCAGGAAGCGGCCGTTGCCGAGCTCGTCGATCCAGCCCTGGTCGACCACATGCCCGCTGACGGAGCGCAGCTCCTCCACGGACTCCTCGTCCCACACATCGCCGTTCTCGGCGGCCAGCACCTGCCCGATCGCGGTCAGCTCCAGCGGACGGTACGAGGGGAAGTCCACCCGTGTCGTGAAGCGGGAGCCGAGTCCGGGGTTCGCGGCGAGCAGCCGGTCCATGCCCTCCGGATAGCCCGCCAGGATCACCACCAGGTGGTCGCGGTTGTCCTCGGCGCGCTTGAGGAGCACCTGGAGCGCCTCGTCGCCGTACGCGTCGCCCTTGCTGTAGCCCGAGTTGGACAGCGCGTACGCCTCGTCCACGAACAGCACGCCGCCGATCGCCGAGTCGATCAGCTCATTGGCCTTGACGGCGGTCTGGCCGAGGAACTCGCCGACCAGATCGGCGCGCTGGGCCTCCACCAGATGGTCGCCGCCGAGCAGCCCGAGCGCGTAGAACACCCGGCCCAGGATGCGGGCCACGGTGGTCTTGCCGGTGCCCGAGGGCCCGGAGAAGACGAAGTGCCGTTTCGGCGGCTGGACGGGCAGCCCCTGCCCGGCCCGCAGGCGCGCCATCCGCAGCTGCGCCGAGAGCGCCTTGACCTGGCGTTTCACCGGCTCAAGCCCGACCATCCGCTCCAGCTCGGCGAGGGCCTGCTCAAGGAGCTCGGGGTCCGCGGGCCCGGCCGGCAGATGCGCGGGGCCCGGCTGGCGGGGAGTCACCGCCTTCTCCCGCACGTCGTCAGAACGCTCGGGGCTCCCTCCCACGCCCGTGCCCGCGCCCGGTGCCTGCGGGTCGAGGTCGAGCTGCGCCTCGCGGCCTTCGGCGCCGAGCACGCCCTCGACGCCGAGCGTGCCCTCGCCGTTCTCCTGGCGGTCCGCGCCCTCCTGGCCGACGCCTCCCAGGGTCACCGACGCGAGATCGGCGCACTCGTCGTCGGTCCCGTCGAAGCCGTCGTACTCGGCGATCGCCGCGAGCCGCGCCGCGGTGTCCATGAAGGCGGGGTCGATCCGGTGCACGGCCCGGTACAGCGGCAGCGCGGCGGCGCTGCGCCCGGTGCCCTCGTGCGCGCGGGCCAGCCAGTAGCGCAGCTCCTTGCGCTGCGGCTGCTCGCTGCGGCAGCGCATCAGCGCCGTGCACAGCAGCGGGTCGGCCTGCCCGTACATCTCCAGGCGCACCCGCGCCATGCCGCCGAACAGGCCCGCCTCGATGCCGAGCACCGGGTCGTCGAGCAGCGGGTCGGTGTGCCGTACGAGCTGCTCCCAGTCCTTGACCAGATAGCAGCGGCAGGCGTGCAGAAAGCGCACCTGGCGGTCGGCGTCGACCGGCGGCAGCCCGGCCAGCGCCCGGTCCAGCTCCGGGACATGGCGGCCGTCGAGCCAGTGCGAGGCGTGCGCGAGCTGGAGGTCGCGGGTCGACTCGAGTACCGGCTGAACCCACCAGCCCAGCCAGTACCAGGAGTTGAGCGTACGGCGGTGGCGGGCGCGCTGCTCGCCGAAGCGGCCCTGGTGGTGGTACATCCGCAGCAGCGCCGTCGTGGTGTCGACGCGCAGCGCGTGCAGCCCGAGCCAGCCGTCCGCCATGCCGGGGTCCATCCCCACCGCGGCCCGGAACTCCTCCTCGGCCTGCGGGTAGGCGCCCATGGTGTAGGCGTCGACCCCGCGCAGCCAGGCGAGGTCGGCCGGGGTCGACGAGCCTGTCGCGTCGAAGTCCATCACGTCCCCCACCACCGTGCCCCGTGATGCGCCGTCGAGCGAGCGCCCGTCGGCGGCGTGCTTCGTACCCACCGAACTCTCGCATCGCGAACAGGAGTTGACCAGTATGCCGACTCCAGCGTGCGGCAGGCCGCACTCACGGGCATCGTACCCGCGAGCCCGCCGTCGACCGAAGAGCGCCGGGCGAAAGACCCGCGCGCGGGCGGGCGTGGGGTGGAATCCCGGACGACTACCCTGGGTGAGAGGCGGGCGGGGCGGTGTGGTCCGATAACGGACAAAGGGCAGAACGAAGCCCCCGATCACGGGGGAACAACCGGGGGCCTCGCATCTGCGGGCGGTTCCGAAGAACCGCACATTGAGAACGTAAGACCTGTATGACCCCCCGGTCAAGCGGAGTTGGGGGAGTCGTGGAAGCGGGTTCCGGCAGCTCAGCGCACCGCTGACGGCCCTTCACGGTGGGTGACGACTCGAGTGTCGCCGGGCGCACCGGAGCCCGCTGGCAGCACCAGATATCCCTCGGGTCGCTGCCGCACCAGGGCGTCGGCGAAGGGGCGCGACGGGTCTTCGGCGAAATGCCGTCGCTCGGCGGGCTCCCAGCCGTCCCAGAAGACCCGCTGCTCGGCTCCGTCCCGCCGTCGTCCGCGCCGCCAGGCGTCCGTGGGCGGCAGATCCATCCAGTACAGCCGCGCCAGCTCGGGCCGCAGTGCCCGCCGTCCGGCGCCCACGCCCTCCAGGAGCACGACCGGCGCGGGGGGTACGGCGTGCTCGGGCCCGAAGCGGCGCAGCCGCCAGTCGTACGGGGTGCAGCGGGCCGCCTGGCCGCGCGCGAACGGCTCCAGGACCTGGCGCCGCAGCCGGTCGGTCCACGCGAAGAGCGCGTCGTGGGTCGCGAAGTCGTCCAGGTGCAGTACCGGGGCGCCGTCCAGGGCTTCGGCCAGCCGGTCCGCGAAGGTCGACTTGCCCGACCCGGCGTGTCCGTCGACCGCGACCAGCCGGACCGGCCCGCAGGACGCGGGGAGCCCGCGCAGCTCCGCGGCGAGCTGGGGGAGTGGGGTGTGGCCGTTCATCACGGCCAGCCTATGTTTCCGCGCCCGAGCCCCGCATGCCCGAGCCCCGCATGCCCGAGCCGCGTGTGCCCGGACCGCGTATGCCGGAGCGTCTCCTGCGGGGCCCCGCCTGCCGGGCCCTGCGGGCCGGGCCCCGCCTGGCGGCCCGCCGTGATTGCCGGTCACCATGCGGGCCGAGATGCTGGCAGAAGTCGGCGGTGACCAGGGATAGTTGTCTCACTGTCGTGCGCCTGCCGTCCGTGGGCCGGTTGCCCGGCCGGACGGGGCCATCCGGGCGCCCCGTCCGTACCCGCCTTCGACTGGGGGTCCTCTTCATGACCCGACCGTCCCGTTCCACCTCGCGCAGGGCCGTGCTGACCGTCGCCCTGGCCGCGGCCGCGACCGGCGTCACCGCCTCCGCGGCCGCCGCCGCGCCCGGCGCTCCCGCCGCGGCGGCATCCCGGCCCAGGCCACCCGAGCGGCCCATCGACAACCGCTTCTGGACCTCGTACCGCGACTGGTGCGGCGGCGTCGCGCGCGGAACCACCGCCGTCCCCGGAGCCAGGCCCGCGCTGGTCATCGCCGAGCCCGCGGGCCGCAGGGACTACACCGACCCGCACACCGGGACCACCGCCGGCTGGGAGTACGCCGACTGGACCTCGCCGGTCCACCGGCTCTCCGTCCGCTCGACCGAGGCGATCGCCTCCTGGAACGCCGACACCCCGCCCGGCACCTGGCTCCAGGTGGAGCTGCGGGGCGACTACAGCGACGGCACCCGCACCCCCTGGTACGTGATGGGACGCTGGACCTCGGGCGACGCCGACGGCGTCGACATCCGCCGCACCAGCGTCGACGGCCAGCGTGACGGCAAGAGCTCCGTCTGGACCGACACCTTCGCCATCGACGACGCCGACTCCGGCCTGCGACTGGTCTCCTACCAGCTGCGCCTGACCCTGCTGCGCAGGCCCGGCAGCTCCGCCACACCGAAGGTCTGGCGGCTGGGCGCCATGGGCTCGGACATCCCGGACCGCTTCGAGGTGCCCGCGTCGAAGCCCTGCGTCGCGCGGGAGCTGATCGTGCCGCGCTACTCGCAGGAGACGCACATCGGCCAGTACCCCGAGTACGACAACGGCGGCGAGGCCTGGTGCAGCCCCACCTCATCGCAGATGATCATCGAGTACTGGGGCCGCGAGCCCACCGCCGACGATCTGGCCTGGGTCAACCCGGAGTTCGACGACCCGCAGGTCTGCCACGCGGCCCGCCACACCTACGACTACCAGTACGAAGGCTGCGGCAACTGGCCCTTCAACGCGGCCTACGCGGCCACGTACGAGGACCTGCGAGGCGTCGTCACCCGGCTCGGCTCGCTCACCGAACTGGAGACCCTGATCGCGGCCGGGATTCCGGCGATCACCTCCCAGTCCTTCCGCGCCGACGAGCTCACCGGGGCCGGATACGGTACATCGGGCCACCTGATGACGGTGATCGGATTCACCGAGTCCGGCGATGTGATCGCCAACGACCCCAACTCCCCGACCAACGAGGCCGTACGCCGCGTCTACCGGCGTCGCGAGTGGGAGAACATCTGGCTGCGCACCAAGCGCTACCACGCCGACGGCAGGGTCGTCTCGGGCACCGGAGGCGTCTGCTACCTGTACTTCCCGGCCCGCCTCACCGGAACCCAGCGCAGGGCCCTGGCCTCGGTGGGCATCCGCTGACGCCATCCGGCGCACGCGGGGCGGAGCGCGCCGCCCGTGACGAAACGACCGCGCTCCGCCCTCCGTACGCCTGGACCGCTGGCCCGCGCACGGCCTGGCCCTCCGGCCGCCGGGACGATCCCTAGGCCACCTCGACGACCTCGCTGCGCCGTGCCGCCGCCCACTCCGTGACCAGGCGTTCGTACTCGCGCCGCTCCTCCATGCTCAGACGCCCGCGGGCACCCTCCCATAAGGCGCGTATCTGGTCATTCACCACGGCAGCGGACCGCACGGCACCACTTCGCTCAGCGTTCGGGGACATGCGGTAAAGCCTAGGGGCAGGGTCTGACAATCCGCTACGGATTCGTCACTCCCCGCACGTACGTGACCAAGGTCTCGCCCGCGGCGGCGGACGCGGCTGGCATGGTGGTCGGATCAGTGACCCCCACAGCCAGCCGAACCCGAGGCCGCCATGACCGCCACCGCCGCCGCCAGCGCTACCGCCGTCGCACCCGCCCGGACCAGCACCGGAGGCCCCGAGGACGACGGCCCCAAGGTTCTTGAGCACGTGCTGGGCTGGACCCTGGTCGTCGTCCTGGCGATGTTCGTCACGCAGGCGGGCCTGCTCTGACGGAGCCCCCGCCGCCGTCCCGTACCGTTCGGCTCCCTCGCCGCGTGGACCGGCCCCTATGGGGGTACGGTGAAAAGTGGAGTGAACGGTCGTGAACCTGGTGACGTGCGGCCTCTGATCGGGCATACTCAACGCGCCACAGTCGCTGGTCAGCCTGGTCCGAGACCCGGAACGGGCGGCACCGGCTGGGCACGGTTCAGAACTCGGCGGCGCCGCCCCACCCCCGCGCGCCCGCCGGAGCGCCCGACAGGGAGGAGAGCGCCGCCATGACAGACCGCGCCGTACCGCCGGTGGAACGTCAACTGCCCACCGAAGAGGCACGGGACCTGTTCGCGCTGGTGCGTGAGCTCGCTCAGCGGGAGATCGCGCCCACGGCGGCCGAGGAAGAGGACGCCGGGCGCTTCCCGCGCGAGCTGTTCACCCTGCTGTCGGAGTCCGGCCTGCTCGGTCTGCCCTACGACTCCGCGTACGGAGGCGGCGACCAGCCGTACGAGGTGTATCTCCAGGTACTCGAAGAGCTCGCGGCCGCCCGCCTCACGGTGGGCCTCGGCGTCAGCGTCCACTCGCTGGCCTGCCACGCGCTCGCCGGTTACGGCACCAAGGAGCAGCAGACGGACCACCTGCCCGCGATGCTCGGCGGCGGCCTGCTCGGCGCTTACGGTCTCTCGGAGCCCGCGTCGGGCTCCGACGCGGCGTCGCTGCGGACCAAGGCCGTGCGCGACGGCGACGACTGGGTCATCACCGGTACGAAGGCCTGGATCACCCACGGCGGCCTGGCCGACTTCTACACCGTGCTGGCCCGCACCGGCGGCGAGGGCGCCCGCGGCATCACGGCCTTCCTGGTGCCGGGCGACGCGGAGGGGCTGAGCGCCGCCGCGCCCGAGCGCAAGATGGGCATGAAGGGCTCGCCCACCGCCCAGCTGCACTTCGACGGCGTACGGGTGCCCGACGCCCGGCGTATCGGCGACGAGGGCCAGGGCTTCGCGATCGCCCTGTCCGCACTCGACTCCGGGCGTCTGGGCATCGCCGCCTGCGCGATCGGGGTGGCCCAGGCCGCCCTGGACGAGGCCCTCGCGTACGCCGCCGAGCGCAAGCAGTTCGGCCGCCCCATCGCCGACTTCCAGGGGCTGCGCTTCCTGCTCGCCGACATGGCCACCCAGATCGAGGCGGGCCGGGCGCTCTACCTCGCGGCCGCGCGACTGCGCGACACGGGCCGGCCGTTCTCGCGGCAGGCCGCGATGGCCAAGCTGTTCTGCACCGACGCCGCGATGAAGGTGACCACCGACGCCGTACAGGTGCTCGGCGGGTACGGCTACACCGCCGACTTCCCGGTCGAGCGTCTGATGCGGGAGGCCAAGGTGCTGCAGATCGTCGAGGGCACCAATCAGATCCAGCGCATGGTCATCGCCCGCCACCTCGCGGGTCCCGAGTCGCGCTGAACTGCCCTGGCCGCACCAGGGGCGCCGTGAGCCTGGCCCATTCCGGGTCGCGGTGCCCCGGCAGGGTTCTGCCCTGGTCCGCCCAGCGGAGCAGCAGGGCCCGGTAGATCGGCGGGTCGGACGGGTGGATCTCGGCCGCCGAGCCCGGACGCTGATCGGAGTGCTGACCTGAGTGCGGGCCGAGGTGTTGGCCGGAGCTGGTGTGCTGGCCGGGCTGCTGAAGCGTTTCTGCAAAGGTCGGAGCCGGAACGTACAGCGTGCGATGGCGTTGGTCGACGGCCTCGTACAGGGTGCTCATGTCAGGCAAACGCCGCGCATGGCGCAGAAGTCACCGCCAGGTTGATTCGAGCGTCAGTTCAGAGAGCTGCCCATACGCGCCGCGCCCCCGGCCGGCGGCATCCTGAGTATGGCCCCCCGCACGAGATCTGACGTACCGTCAAATCTCGCCGCCGGGGGCCGCACCCCTCCGTGCGACGCCCGCCATCGCGTCCAGGGAGGCTCACCATGGCCGACGACCGCCCCATACCGCTCGACGAGTACCCCGTCCATCAGGTCCCGCTGTCGATGAAGCACGTCGCGACCGGGGACCGCAACGCCTACGACCGCTGCATCTTCCATGTCCTCGACCACGAGGGCCGGTTCCTGCTGATCCTCGGGCTCGGGGTCTACCCCAACGCGGGGGTGATCGACGCCTACGCCACCCTGCGCACCGGTGACACCCTGCACGCCGTGCGGGCGTCGGACGCCCTGGGCGACGACCGGATGCGGCTCGCCGTCGGACCTCTGCGGATCACCGTCGACGAACCCCTCAGGCGCCTGCGCCTGAGCTGCGACCCGGACGGCCCCGACTCGCTCTCGTACGACCTGACCTGGACCGCCGAGTTCCCCGCGGTCTGGGAACCGCATCACATCCAGCGGCGCGGCGACCGGCTGACCCTGGAGGGCCGCCGCTTCGTCCAGGCGGGCGGCGTGCACGGCGTCATCCGGGCCGGAGGCGAGGAGATCCCCCTCGCACCGGGGGAGTGGACCGGCACCAGGGACCGCAGCTGGGGAGTGCGGCCGATCCCCGGCGAGGAGGGCGGCCGCGCCGCCGACGAACACCGGACCGAGGGCTTCCACTGGATCTGGGCGCCGGTGCGCTTCGACGACCGCTTCGTGATGGTCATCGCACAGGAGGACGCGGACGGCCACCGCTCGCTCAACGAGGCGCTTCTGGTACGCGACGGGGCCCGCGACGTCCAGCTCGGCTGGCCGCACGCAGACATCCGCTACCGGCCCGGCACCCGCCACCCAGAGCGCGCCGTCATCCACCTCACCGACCAGGACCGCAAGTCACTCGAACTCGGCGTCGAGGTCCTCACCTCCTCACCGCTCGCGATCGGCGCCGGGTACCCGCCCGCCGACGACTGGCAGCACGGCACCTGGCGGGGGCGCGGCTGGACCGACCGGCACGCCTACGACCTGTCCGACCCGGCGGCCCACCCCCTCGCCGCGTACGGGGTGACCGACCACGCCGCGCGCTTCACCCTCGACGGGCGGATCGGCTACGGGATCTTCGAGCACGGCAGCTTCGGCAGGCACGACCCCAGCGGCTTCACCGGGTTCGACTCGGTCGCGCCCTGAGAGCCCGAGCCCCGAGCCCCGAGCCCCGTACGTCCCGCGTCGCCGAGCCCCGCACGTCCCGCGTCCCCGCGTTCCGCCCTTCTGCGCCCCGAATTCGCGCGCCAGCCCCCTCCGAGAGGAGTACGACGATGGCCACGGCACCCCGCCCGCGTACCACCACCCGTGACCCCGAGGAACTCACCCGCCGCCTCGGAGCCTGGCTGGCCGCCAGGCTGCCCGGCGCCAAGGCCACCGGGGTACGCCTGCCCGACTCCAACGGCATGTCGAGCGAGACCCTCCTCTTCGACATCGAGCACCCCGACCCGCCCCTGCGAGCCTGCGCCCTGCGCCTGGCCGCCGACCCGGCCGCGTACACCGTCTTCCCCGTCTACGACCTGCCGCGGCAGTACCGCACCATGCGCCTGGTCGCCGAGCACACCGACCTGCCGGTGCCCGCGGTGCGCTGGCTGGAAGAGGACCCCGCGCCGCTCGGCGCGCCCTTCTTCGTGATGGAACGTGTCGAGGGGCGGGTGCCGCCCGACGTGATGCCCTACACATACGAGGGAAACTGGCTGCACGCCGCGAGCGACGCGCAGCGGGCCGCACTGGAGGCCGACACCGTACGCGTCATCGCCGCCCTGCACGACCAGTTCCCCGTGGACCAGGCGGCGTTCCTCGCCCTGCCGGGTGACGGCAGCCCCCTGCACCGGCATGTCGAGGCCCAACGCGCCTACTACGCCTGGGTGGTGGACGGGCTGCCCCGCTCGCCCCTGATCGAGAGCGGCTTCGCACGGCTGGCTGAACTCTGGCCGCGCGATGAGGGAGACCCGGTGCTGAGCTGGGGCGACGCCCGGATCGGCAACGTCATCTACGACGGCTTCACGCCCGCGGCCGTACTCGACTGGGAGATGGCGGCGCTCGCCCCGCGCGAGGTGGACCTCGGCTGGACCGTCTATCTGCACCGGTTCTTCCAGGACCTGACGGAGAGCTCCGGGCAGGCCGGACTTCCGGAGTTCCTGCGCCGGGACCGGGTCGAGGAGCGCTACGCCCGGCTCACCGGCCACGCCCCGCGCGACATGGAGTTCTACACGCTGTACGCGGCGCTGCGGCAGGCCGTCATCATGCTGCGCATCGCCTACCGGCAGGTGCACTTCGGCGAGGCGGCGGTACCCGCCGACCCGGACCAGCTGATCCTGCACCACGCCTCACTGGCGGCCATGGTGCGGGGCGACTACTGGAGTTGACGGGCGGCGGCCGCGGATGACCCGCCGGGCAGGCCCCAGGACACGCCCCTGGCCACCTCCTAGGCCGCGCGGCGCAGTTGTGCGGCCTTCAACGGGCGCGAGCCGGGACCGCCGACATGCGAGAACGGCTGCGTCCGCCAGTCCAGTCCCTGCGGGAGCGTCAACAACAGGGCGGTGTCCTGCTCCTGGGGCCCCGTCAGCTCATCCGCCGGGCGGGCGTCGGCGGCCGGGCGGCCGGTGCCCTCGCACACCGTCAGCCCGAACGGGTTCCACGGAGTGGGGCACTTGGCGTGCTCGGGCAGCGCGTCCTCGTCCGCCAGAAGCGCGATCGGCTGCGCGCAGTCCGGGCAGATCACCCGGTACATCTCGAAGGTGTCGTACGCGTCGTCGGTGTCACCGGGGCCGCCGGAGCCGTCCCAACTGTCGTATCCGCCGCCGTCGGCACCGGGTTCGACGCCCTCCGGCGAGGGCTCGGCGGCTGGCTGCTGCCGGTGGTGTGCACCACGGTTGGAGTGCTTGTGACTCTGCATGGGTCTCTCCCCCTCGGGTGGGCCGACAAGGCGCTGCGGCCTCGACCACAGCAAGCATTGCCCGCCACGCCCCACGCGTAATCCCGCCGCCCCGGTGGACACGGCCACAGCTGTGTGGCTTTCGTCACATGCCCGGCGCGCATGCGTCCGGGAGTCATCGGAGTCATCGGGGCGTCGCGGGAGAGTGACCCAGGTATACCCGGAGATCAAGGCCCTGTAGGTTCTTGCGTCATGGAGGAGCTGGACCGGCAGATCGTGCAGCTGCTCGTCAAGGACGGGCGGATGAGCTACACCGACCTGGGCAAGGCCACGGGCCTGTCCACGTCGGCGGTGCACCAGCGGGTGCGCCGCCTCGAACAGCGCGGCGTCATCCGCGGCTACGCGGCGGAGGTCGACCCCGAGGCCGTGGGGCTGCCGCTGACCGCCTTCATCTCGGTGAAACCCTTCGACCCCAGCGCCCCCGACGACATCGCGGAACGGCTGGCCGGAGTCCCCGAGATCGAGGCCTGCCACAGCGTGGCAGGTGAGGAGAACTACATCCTCAAGGTCCGGGTCGGGACGCCGCTGGAGCTGGAGGAGCTGCTGGCGCGGCTGCGTGCCCTGGCCGGGGTCTCCACCCGTACGACGGTGGTCCTCTCCACGCCGTACGAGGCCAGGCCGCCACGGATCTGACCCCGTGGTCGGCGCGGCCGGGGGCAGGCGAGAGACTGGCCCCATGACCGAGAGCGCCAACCGCACCGTGCTGCTGCGCGGCGGAGACATCCACAGCCCCGCCGACCCCTTCGCCACCGCGATGGTCGTCGAACGCGGGCATATCGCCTGGGTCGGCTCCGAAGGCGCGGCCGACGCCTTCGCCGAGGGCGTCGCCGAGGTCGTCGACTTGGAGGGGGCGCTGGTCACTCCGGCGTTCACCGACGCCCATGTGCACACCACGGCGATCGGCCTGGCCCTGACCGGCCTCGACCTCTCCGGCGCCCGCACGCTGGAGGACGCGCTGGCCCTCGTACGCGCCCACGCCGCCGCCAGGCCGGGCGACCGGGTGCTGCTCGGCCACGGCTGGGACGCTGCCCGCTGGCCGGGGCGGCGGCCCCCGTCCCGCGCCGAGCTCGACGTGGCCACCGGCGGCCGCCCGCTGTATCTGTCCCGTATCGACGTGCACTCCGCGGTGGTCACCACGGCCCTGCTCGACCTGGTGCCCGGCGTCACCGAACGCCCCGGCTACGCGGCCGACGCCCCGCTCACCAAGGACGCGCACCACGCCGTACGAGCCGCCGCGCACGGCGCGGTCACCGGCGCGCAGCGCACCGAGGCCCAGCGGGCGGCGCTGCGCCGCGCGGCCTGTCTGGGCATCGGCGCCGTACACGAGTGCGCGGGCCCGGACATCTCCGGCGAGGACGACTTCACCGGGCTCCTGGAACTCGCCGCGAACGAGCCGGGGCCGCGGGTCTTCGGCTACTGGGCGCAAGCGGTCGCCGGGTCGGCGGACGCCGACCGGATCCGGGACCTCGGGGCGCTCGGCGCCGCCGGGGACCTGTTCGTGGACGGCGCGCTCGGCTCGCACACCGCCTGTCTGCACCAGCCGTACGCGGACGCCGCGCACACCGGAACCGGCTACCTGGACGCCGCCGCGGTGGCCGCGCACGTGGCGGCCTGCACCGAAGCGGGCCTGCAGGCGGGGTTCCACGCCATCGGCGACGCGGCCGTGACCGCCGTCGTGGACGGCGTGCGCGCCGCGGCCGGGAAGGTCGGCGCGGACCGCGTCCGGGCGGCCCGGCACCGCGTCGAGCACGCCGAGATGCTCACCCCCGAGACCATCGCCGGTTTCGCCGAGCTCGGGCTCACCGCGTCCGTGCAGCCCGCGTTCGACGCGCTGTGGGGCGGCTCGGACGGCATGTACGCCGAGCGTCTGGGCGCCGAGCGCGCCCGTACGCTCAACCCCTACGCGGCGCTGCTGCGTTCCGGCGTGCCGCTGGCCTTCGGCTCGGACGGCCCGGTCACCCCGCTCGACCCGTGGGGCACGGTGCGGGCCGCCGCGTTCCACCGCACCCCCGAGCACCGGGTCTCCGTACGGGCCGCGTTCACCGCGCACACCCGCGGCGGCTGGCGGGCGATCGGCCGGGACGACGCCGGGGTGCTGGTGCCGGGCGCGCCCGCGGACTACGCGGTGTGGCGCACCGACGACCTCGTGGTGCAGGCCCCCGACGACCGGGTGGCCCGCTGGTCGACCGACCCGCGGTCCGGCACTCCGGGGCTGCCCGCGCTCTCCCCGGACGCCGAACTGCCGGTCTGCCTGCGGACCGTGGTGCGCGGCGAGACCGTCTACGCGGCGTCCGACGTCGCGTAGGACGAGGCCGCGACGCCCGCGCGGGACGAGACCGTGGCGTCGCGGAGAACGGGTCGCGCGCGGGGCCGGGCGCCGGGTAGGGCCTAACGAGTGATCCTCGAACGGCGCCGTCCGCCGATCGATGCTTTCCGGCCCGTCGCGCGACCTGCGTATCCTCCGCGCTGACCTGGCGATTCGGTGCGGAGCCGCAGATCACGCGACTGTTGACAGACGGCGGACCGCGCCGGGTAGGTTCTGCCGGGTCCACCACAGGACGTCCGACCGGGGAACCTCCGCACAGTCGTCGAACGCCGCTGGGTCACGGGGGGTGCGCCGCACCGGTTCATCTCCCCTGGCAGCCAGGTCCAGCGCCCGCGCCTCGGGGGCAGGAAGGTTCCGCCCGGTCGGCAGGGTGCGACCCGGGTGGGGCCCGGACGCTCAGTAGACAACGGCTCTCGGTCGACCCGCAGCCAGCGGGCCCCAGGTCGGCCCGAAGGGCGCCGGGCCCCGATCCGCCGCCACGGCGGACATCATCCGCCGGGCGACCGGGAGTCCGGGCGCGGCTCCGACTATGGTGGGCCTCTGCGGACGGACTTAAGGGGCAGCAGTGAAGGACGGCGAAGAGCGGCGGTACGGCCCGCTCGGCACAGCCTTGGTGATCATCCCGACCTACAACGAGGCCGAGAACATCAAGTCGATCGTCGGCCGGGTACGGGCCTCGGTGCCCGACGCGCACATTCTCGTCGCCGACGACAACAGCCCGGACGGCACCGGCAAGCTGGCCGACGAGCTCGCGGCCGACGACGACCACGTCCAGGTACTGCACCGCGAGGGCAAGGAGGGCCTCGGGGCCGCCTACCTCGCGGGCTTCTCCTGGGGCATCGAGCACGGCTACGGCGTCCTGGTCGAGATGGACGCGGACGGCTCCCATCAGCCCGAGGAACTGCCCCGGCTGCTGACCGCGCTACGGGGCGCCGACCTGGTACTCGGGTCGCGCTGGGTGCCGGGCGGCAGGGTCGTGAACTGGCCCGCGTCCCGGAAGTTCCTCTCCCGTGGCGGCAGCACGTACTCGCGGCTGCTCCTCGACGTGCCGATCCGCGACGTCACCGGCGGCTTCCGGGCCTTCAGGCGGGAGACCCTGGAGGGTCTCGGCCTGGACGAGGTGGCCTCACAGGGCTACTGCTTCCAGGTGGACCTGGCCCGTCGCGCGGTGGCGGCCGGTTTCCATGTCGTGGAGGTGCCGATCACCTTCGTCGAGCGGGAGCTGGGTGACTCCAAGATGAGCCGGGACATCGTCGTCGAGGCACTGTGGCGGGTCACCGCCTGGGGCGTGCGGGAACGCGTCGGCCGGATCACGGGCCACAGCCGGACAAACCAGACGTCAGGCGACAAGCGGCCCGGCTGACCTGGGTTCCGCCCGGCGGATCGCGCGGGCGGACGGGCGTGTCGCGCGTACCCCGCTTACTCCGTACGGACGTCGGGCCCGGCACACTGGGAGTATGACGACCGGCACTCCGCGCCCGACCGACCCCGCCCGCCCGCCGCGCTCACGGCTGCTGAGGTTTCTGCCGCTGGGCATCGCCGCCTGGCTGGTGGCCGAGATCTGGCTGCTGATCGTGATCGGGGGCGCGACGGGAGGCCTCACGGTCTTCCTGCTGCTCGTGGCGGGTTTCGTGGTCGGCGCCGCGGTGGTCAAGCGCGCCGGGCGGCGGGCTTTTCAGAACCTCACCGAGACGCTCCAGCGTCAGCAGCGCGGCGAGCCGCCGGTCCCGGCCGAGAAGGCGGGGGGCAACGGCATGGTCATGCTGGGCGGCCTGCTCCTGATGACGCCCGGTGTGCTCTCCGACGGCGTGGGCCTGCTCTGTCTGCTGCCTCCGGTGCGCACCGCCGTGAGCCGGTACGCGGAGCGGGCCTTCGAGCGCCGGGTCCGGCAGGCGCAGCCGGGCAGCTTCGAGGACGCCTTCCAGCAGTCCCGCATTCACCGCCCGGACGGCAAGGTCGTCCAGGGCGAGGTCATCAGGGACGACGAGGACCCGCGGGGCGACGCCCCGCGCCCCGACGAGGGCCCGCGCCCGCCGCTCACCCCCTGAGGCCTGCCGCTTGCCCCCTGGGGCGTCCGCTGAGCCTCACAGGCGACCCTCACGTGCCTCACGCATGACAAAGCCGTGGGGGGCGCCCCCCACCGGGGGGCCCCCCCCCCCCCGGGGGGGGCGCGCGGCGCCCCCCCCAACCCCCCCGGGAGCCGGGGCAGGCG
>NZ_JBTVYK010000052.1:0-50284 GCF_054788135.1 Streptomyces sp. O3 | reverse complement strand
CCGCAGACCACGGCGGTCTTGCCGCCGATCAGCACGTCCGTGGCCCGGTTGATGCCGTCCACCAGCGAGTGACGGCAGCCGTACTTGTTGTCGAACTTCGACTTCGTCACCGCGTCGTTCACATTGATCGCCGGGAACAGCAACTGCCCGTCCCGGTGCATCTCATACAGACGGTGCACACCCGTCGTCGTCTCCTCCGTCACCCCGCGGATCTCCGACGCCAGCTTGGTCCACGTCTGCGAGCCGTCGCTGATGGTGTCGTTGAGGAGCTGCAGGATGACGCGGTGCTCGTCGGACTCGGCGGTGTCCACGGACGGGACCTTGCCCGCCTTCTCGTACTCGACGCCCTTGTGGACCAGGAGCGTGGCGTCGCCGCCGTCGTCCAGGATCATGTTCGGGCCGCCGGTGGGCGCGTCCGGCCAGGTCAGAGCCTGCTGAGTGCACCACCAGTACTCCTCCAGCGTCTCGCCCTTCCAGGCGAAGACCGGGATGCCCTGGGGGTTGTCCGGGGTGCCGTTCGGGCCGACCGCGATGGCGGCGGCCGCGTGGTCCTGCGTGGAGAAGATGTTGCAGGACGCCCAGCGGACCTCCGCGCCCAGCGCCGCCAGCGTCTCGATCAGGACGGCCGTCTGCACGGTCATGTGCAGCGAACCCGTGATCCGGGCCCCGGCCAGCGGCTGGGCCTCGGCGTACTCGCGGCGGATCGCCATCAGGCCGGGCATCTCATGCTCGGCCAGCGTGATCTCCTTACGGCCGAACGCGGCAAGGGAAAGGTCGGCGACCTTGAAGTCCTGTCGGTTGTCGACAGTGGTCATTCGAGCTGCTCCTCGTGGTGGGTCGAGGTCGGGCATGGCTGATCAGCGGTGGCGGGCATACGAATGCCCGGGCACTCGGAACAGTCCGTCGGAGGCCCTCTCTCCCTCGGACAGCCCGCATGACGGGCGGCCCGACCGCCATCAGCAGCGACGTCTGGCTCTGGTCACGAATCTACACCGATCGGCCCAGTCGGGCCCAGTCCCCCTCTGGCCGGGCCCTCGCTGAGCCGAACACGCCCGAACGGCCCCAAACGGGGTGTTCTGGGCTTCTTGTCGAGGCGCGCGCGGAGCAGGGTCGAGGCGCGCGGGGCGGGTCAGTGGCCGGTGTCCGGCACCGGACCGCCTGGTGACGCGGCCGGGTCGGGGCCCTCCGCGGCTGCCGCCGCGCTGTAGACGTCCGGCTCCAGGTAGATCACGCGGGCGATCGGGACGGCCGCCCGGATGCGCTCCTCGGCGGCGTCGATCGCGGCGGCCACTTCGGCGGCCGTGTCGTCGTGCCGTACCGCGATCTTGGCGGCGACCAGCAGCTCCTCCGGACCCAGGTGGAGTGTGCGCATGTGGATGACACGGGTGACGGTGTCGCCGTCCACGGCCGCGGCCTCGATCTTCGCGACCTCGGCGCTGCCCGCGGCCTCGCCGAGCAGCAGCGACTTGGTCTCGGCCGCCAGGACGACCGCGATCACGATGAGCAGAACGCCGATGCACAGCGTCCCGATGCCGTCCCAGACGCCGTTGCCGGTGGCCAGGGCCATGCCGACGCCGCCGAGCGCCAGGATCAGGCCGACGAGCGCGCCCAGGTCTTCGAGCAGGACGACCGGCAGTTCGGGGGCCTTGGCGTGGCGGACGAAGTCCTTCCAGGACTTCTTGCCTCGGATGGCGTTCGACTCCTTGATGGCCATGCGGAAGGAGAAGGACTCGGCGATGATCGCGAACACCAGGACGCCCACCGGCCAGTACCAGTGCTCCAGTTCGTGCGGGTGCTTGATCTTCTCGTAGCCCTCGTAGAGGGCGAACATGCCGCCGACCGAGAAGAGCACGATCGAGACCAGGAAGGCGTAGACGTAGCGCTCGCGGCCGTATCCGAAGGGGTGCTGCGGGGTCGCCTCGCGCTTCGCCTTCTTGCCGCCGAGCAGCAGCAGGCCCTGGTTGCCGGAGTCGGCGACCGAGTGCACGCTCTCGGCCAGCATCGAGGACG
The DNA here is from genome assembly GCF_054788135.1 of Streptomyces sp. O3. Classification (NCBI taxonomy): domain Bacteria; kingdom Bacillati; phylum Actinomycetota; class Actinomycetes; order Kitasatosporales; family Streptomycetaceae; genus Streptomyces; species Streptomyces sp. O3. The sequence continues at coordinate 48,274 of NZ_JBTVYK010000052.1, read as the reverse complement.
AGCCGCTGAAGAGGAAGGCCACGAACTTCGCTACCGCGATCGCGAGGTTGGCGACGAGTGCCGCCACGATCGCCTTGGTTCCGCCTGACGCGCTCATCTGTGCCGGATGTCCTTTCGTACGCCACTCGCGTCGCGTACGGCGTGTACGCGGCGCGGCCTGCCTCGCCCGTACCAGGCGCGGCGGGTCATTGTCGCAGCACGAGCGGCGACGGCGCGTCAGACGGCCACGGTGGCGCGGAAGACGGTGCCGTTGCCGGACAGCTCGGTCCGTTCACCGGCCGGGACGAACACCGACTGGCCTGGGCTGAGTGCGCACGCGCCCGCGCGTACCGCGCCCTGGGTGCAGAGCAGGATCTGCGGCGTACGGGCGGTCAGGTCGCGCGGCGCGGAGCCTTCGGCCAGCACCATGCGGGAGAGCCGGAACTCGTCGATGGGGGTGTCATAGACCTCTTCGCCGTCCGCGTCGGCCTCCGGGCGCAGCACGGCCGGGTCGGTGGGCTCGAAGCGGACGACGCGCAGGAGTTCGGGAATGTCGACGTGCTTGGGAGTGAGGCCGCAGCGCAGGACGTTGTCCGAGTTGGCCATGATCTCGACGCCGAGGCCGCTCAGGTAGGCGTGCGGCACACCCGCGCCGAGGTAGAGCGCCTCGCCGGGCTGTAGTCGGACGGGGTTGAGCAGCATGGCGGCGATGACGCCGGGGTCGCCGGGGAAGTGGTGGGCGAGTGCGGCGAAGGGGGCGTACGCTCCGCCGATGCGCCCGGCAGCGGCGGCGGCCTCGGTGACGGTGGCGGCCATGTCGTCGTGGTCCGCGCTCAGTACGGCCGTGAGCATCTCGCGCAGGGCGGCGTCTTCGGGGTGGGCGTGCAGCAGATCGACGTACGGCTTGAGGGAGTCGACGTCGAGTCCTTCGAGCAGCCGTGCCGCGTCGGCGGGCGGGCGGAAGCCGCAGAAGCCTTCGAAGGGGGTGAGCGCGCAGATCAGCTCGGGCTTGTGGTTGGCGTCCTTGTAGTTGCGGTGTGGGGCGTCGAGCGGGATGCCGCTGCGCTCCTCGTCCTCGTATCCCTCTTGCGCCTGGGCGAGGTCGGGGTGGACCTGGAGGGAGAGCGGGGCGTCGGCCGCGAGGATCTTGAACAGGAAGGGCAGGCGCGGGCCGAAGGCGGCGACGGCGTCCGGGCCGAGTTCCCGCTCGGGGTCGGCCGCGATCACCTCGTTCAGGGGACCGCGCTCGGTGCGGGACGGCGCGCCGGGGTGTGCGCCCATCCACAGCTCGGCCTGCGGGGCACCGGTCGGTTCGACGCCGAGCAGCTCGGGGATGGCGGTGGTCGAACCCCAGGCGTAGGGACGGACGGTGTTGGCTAGGCGATCCATGAGGGCTCTTTCAGGTCATGCGTACGCTTTCACCGTCGCGGCTGCCGTGACGAGCGGCTGTACGGGCACGGGCGCGTGGGTGACACGCGTACGAGGGACGGGCGGCTCGGGTCATGATCGGCCCATGGAAGCGAGCGCGAGGTAAACGGCGGCGAAATCTGTGACGGCGATCATCTCCGCGAGGGTCTCGAGTTCGCTGCCGTCCTCGGGTTCGAGCTCGCTGATCGCGGTGTCGTGGCCCAGGGCCAGTTCGCGGGCGGCGGGTGCGGCGCTGAGGCCGCCCGCGGGGCGGTCGCGCAGCAGGACGGCGCGGGCGCGCAGGGCCTGTTTCTCCTGGTCCTCGACGCGGTCGCGGAAGAAGTCCTCGGGGTCGGCGCCGGCCGCGAGCGAGCCGACCAGCAGGGCGCCGTGCGCGGGCAGTGCCTCGGGGAGTTCAGCGGCGAGGGCGGGGCGGCCGGCGAGCTCGGCGAGCAGGGCGGCGAAGCGGCGTCCGGTGGGGCCCGCGGCGGGGCCCTCGGTCCAGATCAGCGGGAGGGCCTCGTCGAGCTCGGCGGCGAGGGTCTTGGCCGGGTTGCTGTAGGTGGCGACGGCCGGTCCGCAACGCTCGGCCGTGCGGTCCAGGCGCTCGGCGACCTTCTCCAGGGTGTCCGGGTCCGCGGTGACCAGTCCGGTCCTGCCGAGGAGCATCAACAGGGGGGTGAGCAGGGCCCACAGGGCGTCGAGGCCGCCTCCGGACGCCTCGTCGTACTCGTCCTGCGCCTCCTCGTAGGGGGCGGTGGCCATCGGGACCGTCAGGCCGTGGCTGCCGCTGACCGCCTCGGCCAGGGGTGAGCGTGCCGGGGCTACGGCGGCGACGGTGCAGCCGCGTCGGTAAGCCTGGTCGGCGAGCAGTTCGAGGCCGGGTTCGGTGCCGTCCGGGGTGGCGATCAGCAGCAGGTCGACAGGCCCTGCCCAGCCGGGCAGGGCCCAGCGCAGGGCGCCGGCCGCGGGGGCGACTCCGGTGGGGTGCAGCCGGGTGACCTGGCATCCCGCGCCGACGAGTGTGCCGAGCAGGTCCGCCACGCCGGTGGCCGTAGTGCCGGGTCCGGCGAGGAGTACGGCGCGGGGGCGGCCGTCCGGTCTGAGCTCGGTGATCCCTGCCTCGGTCGCGTGCCGGACAGCGGTGCGCACCCGGGCGCCGGCCTCAGCGGCGCCGCGCAGGAGCCCGCGGCGGTCGGAGCGGGCGAGCGCGTCGGGGGCGTCGAGCAGCGAGTCGTCGAGCACGGGGGAATTCTCCGATCGCCGTATCGGGTGTGCCGGTGGGGTGCCGGGGTGCCGTTATGCGGGGCGGCGGGCCTCGTCGACGAGGAGTACGGGGATGCCGTCCTTGACCGGGTAGGCGAGCCCGCAGTCCTGGCCGGTGCAGACCAGCTCGCTGTCCGCCTCCTTGAGGGGGGCGTGGCAGGCCGGGCAGGCGAGGATCTCCAGAAGGCCGGCTTCGAGCGGCATGGGGGTGGGTCCTTTCGGGTGGCGAATCCGTGCGGGTGGGGGCGGATTCATGCGACGGATACAGCGAAATGCGGCCTGGTCAGCGTACCGCCGCGCGGGCCTCGGCGCTGGGGCACGGCACGGGCGGCGGAGTCCGCGAGCCGGGACGGATCGCGGGCCGTCGAATCGCGGGCCGCCGGCCCGCGAGGGCCTGGGGGCGGCGTGCCCGGCCGCGCCGTGCGGCGGCGGGGCACGGGGGCGGCGGACGGGCACGGGCAGGGGGCACGGGTAGGGGGAACGGGGGCCTGGGCGGGCGACCGGGGCCGCTGGCGGGCAGGCGGAGCTGTCCGGCGGATCAGGCCGGCCCGCCAGGCGGTGTGCTCGCCGCTGGTGAGCGGTGGTCTGGTGCGCGCGGATGCACGTGCCGTACCACCGCGTCCCAGGCCTGATCCGCCGGACAGGGACCTACGCGCGGACGAGGGTGAGGACCTTGTCGCGGACCTCGGCCATCGTGGCCGCGTCGCGGGCCTCGACGTTCAGGCGGAGGAGCGGCTCGGTGTTGGAGGGGCGGAGGTTGAACCACCAGTCGGCGCCCGCGACGGTGAGGCCGTCGAGCTCGTCGAGCGTGACGTCGGGCTCGTTCTCGTACGCGGCCTTCACCGCGGCCGTGCGGCCCCGCTGGTCGGCGACCGTGGAGTTGATCTCGCCGGAGCCCGCGTACCGGTCGTACTGGGCTACCAGCTCGGACAGCGGGCCGCTCTGGCCGCCGAGTGCCGCCAGGACGTGCAGGGCCGCCAGCATGCCCGTGTCCGCGTTCCAGAAGTCCTTGAAGTAGTAGTGCGCGGAGTGCTCGCCGCCGAAGATCGCGCCCGACTTCGCCATCTCCTCCTTGATGAAGGAGTGGCCCACTCGGGTGCGCACCGGGGTGCCGCCGTGCTCCTTGACGACCTCCGGGACGGACCAGGACGTGATCAGGTTGTGGATCACGGTGCCCGTGCCGCCGTTCTTGGCCAGCTCGCGGGCGGCGACCAGCGCGGTGATCGCGGACGGCGAGACGCCCTCGCCGCGCTCGTCGACGACGAAGCAGCGGTCCGCGTCCCCGTCGAAGGCGATGCCGAGGTCGGCGCCCTCGGCGCGGACGCGCTTTTGCAGGTCGACGATGTTGGCCGGGTCCAGGGGGTTGGCCTCGTGGTTGGGGAAGGTGCCGTCCAGCTCGAAGTACATCGGGACGAGCTCGAGCGGCAGCCCGGAGAACACGGTCGGGACGGTGTGGCCGCCCATGCCGTTGCCCGCGTCCACGACGACCTTCAGCGGGCGGCTCGCGGTGAGGTCGACCAGGGACCTCAGGTGCGCCGAGTAGTCCTGGAGCGTGTCCCGCTCGGTCCTGCCGCCCTCGGGGCGCTGGCTCGGCGGTACGCCGTCCGCGAGCCAGCGCTCGACCAGTGCGCGGATCTCGGCGAGGCCGGTGTCCTGGCCCACGGGCGCGGCGCCGGCCCGGCACATCTTGATGCCGTTGTACCGCGCGGGGTTGTGCGAGGCGGTGAACATCGCGCCGGGCAGGTCCAGCGCCCCCGACGCGTAGTACAGCTGGTCCGTCGAGCAGAGGCCGATCAGCGTCGCGTCCGCGCCGCGGGACGCCGCTCCCTTGGCGAAGTCCGACGCGAGGCCGGGCGACGAGGGGCGCATGTCGTGTCCCACCACGACCGCGTCCGCGCCGGTGACCTCGACGAAGGCCGCGCCGAAGAGTTCGGCGAGCCGGTCGTCCAGCTGATCCGGGTACACCCCTCGCACGTCGTACGCCTTCACGATCTGCGACAAATCAGCCACGGCCAACCCTCTCCCCTAGGTACCTGTCTGGTCGGTAGTCCTGTGTGGTCGGTCAAAACTACCTGCCCGGACTGACAGCCGTTCCGCGCGCCGTGCCGGAACCGGGCTCAGGCGTCGGGAGAGCGCAGGACGCGCAGGTGGCCGCGGCGTGCGACCTCCATCGGGTCCGCGGCCCGTGGACCGTCCCCGCCGGCCTCCGCGGCGCGCTCCTGGGGTCTGGCCGCCTCGCGCACGGCGTTGGCCAGCGCCTCCAGGTCATCGCCGCTGGGCCGGGCCGTTCCGGCGCCGTCGGTGAGGCGGACGACCTCCCAGCCGCGCGGCGCGGTCAGGCGCTCGGAGTGCTCGGCGCACAGGTCGTAGCAGTGGGGCTCGGCGTAGGTCGCGAGCGGGCCGAGTACCGCGGTCGAGTCGGCGTAGACGTACGTCAGCGTCGCGACGGCGGGACGGCCGCAAGCGGTGCGCGAACAGCGACGTACAGGGCTCACGATGTTGGACGGTACCGCACTCTTGAGCGGGCCGCGACGACTCTCCACCAGGTCACCCCACCGTGTCGTCGTCCGCACCGCCCCGCAGGGGTGACCAAAGCCGTGGGTCTGACCTGCGCAGACCTCAGGAGACACAGAGGTCACTGATACCGAATCCGGTCACTACTCGACATAAATGCCGTCATTCGCCATGAGGTCGGCGGTCCTGGACCCATCGACAACCGGGCTCAAGCTTGGCTGGAACGGTCAGGAAGCGACAGGCCCTGTGCCATCAGGAGAACCGGTTGTGCGGAGTACTACGCTTCCTCAGTGATGGACAAGCCCGTACCGCCCCGCTCCGCCGACCCCGCGCCCCGCCGCCGTGACCGCCACGGCAGGGGCATGCGCGGCCCCGTGGCGCCCCCTCAGGTACCGCTGTCGGCGAGCCGGTCCGAGGTGTTCATGGATCTGGTGCAGGACTCCGTGGAGCGCATCGAGCGGCACGTTCCGCAGCTCGCCGACATCGAGTTCCTGGTGCTCGACGTGCCGCGGCTGGACCGTCCGTCCGACGCGATCGGCGACTGGGGTGAATCGGTGCCGCTGGGCGGCACGATCGCCGCACGCGAGGGCAAGCCCGCGCGCGTGGTCGTCTACCGGCGGCCCGTGGAGATACGCACCAAGAACCGCGAGGAGCGCGCGATCCTCGTCCACGAGGTCGTCGTGGAACAGGTCGCCGAACTGCTCGGCCTGTCCCCCGAGACGATCGACCCGCGGTACGGCGAGGACTGAGCCGCGGGCGAGGACTGAGCGGCGCCGGCGGGCGGTCGGTCCGCGCGCACCCGTCAGGCCGTCAGTGCCGTCAGTTCTGCAGCACAGAGAGGTCTTGCCGCGCCTCGGGGACCGCGACCGTGCCCCGGTCGTCCTGCAATGTCTGCACCGTGAACATCGGCACGCCGTCTTCCGGCAGTTCGAGGACGCGGGACGCGTGGACCGTGCCGGACAGCCGCTCGACCGTCAGCGCGTAGGTCCCCTTGAGGCCGTCCGGAACGAGCGGCTCGATCTCACGGGTCGTGCCGCCCTTGACCTCATACGTCTTGGTCACCGGCGAGCCGCCCGCGCTGCCCGCCGACGCGGTGACCCGCACCTTCGCCGTCTTGTCCGGGGCGACCAGGGACAGGGTCGAGCCCTTGGCGCGGTTGTCGGCCGCCGTCGCCCGGTCTCCCACCGGATCCGCGGCCGGGATGAACGCCACCTCACGCTCGTCGCCCTCGCCTCGGGTGACGCGCAGTGCCGCCACGACCGGCGACTCCTGGCTGGCGGGGGTGAGCAGGAGCGAACCGGGCTCGCCCTTGGTGACGTCGCCGAGGTCGACGGCGGCCGTCATGCCCCGCTTGATGTGCAGGGTCTCGTTGCCCGCCGGGGTGATCTCGCCGTTGGGGCCCGCCAGGGAGACCTTCAGGTCGGCGTCGGCGTCGCCGGGCGCGAAGGCCACCAGGCGTACCTCGGTCGCGTCCTTGGGGATGCCGGGCAGGACGAGGGCGGCGGCGGGTCCGGACGACGCGGGCAGCCAGTCGGAGCCCCGCTTGGCGTCCAGCGCTCGTACGGAGGTGCCGACGCGGCCGGAGCGCGCGGTGACGTGGACGGTCAGATCCGCCACGGCGCTGCCCTCGCCGCCCTCGCCGCCCTCGCCGTCTTCGGCGGCCTCGACTGCCTCGGCGGCCTCGACTGCCTCGGCGGCCTCGGCGGCCTCGGTGTCGGCGGCGACCGCCGTCTCCGTCAGCGTGGACAGCAGGACCGAGACGCTGGACCGGGGCGGCACCTGGACGCCCTCCCCGAGCTCGGATTCGACGGCGCCTTCGGACCCGTACAACTCGATGTCGACGACGGCCATGGTGTCGTCGGGGTTGGTCAAGTGGACATAGTCGCTGCGTTCCTTGGCGGTGCTCGCGCCCGGGAACCAGAACTCGGTGTCGGGCGTTGAGCAGGTGACGCCCAGCAGTCCGCGGCCGCCGCCCGCCTCGATCCGCGTGGTCTGCTGGACCGTCCAGCCGGGGGCGAGCGCACCCTCGGCCGTACCGATGAGCGCGGGGGCCTCGGCGCCGGAGGTCTCACCGGTCACGGGCTTTCCGGGCGTCTTCGGCGCGAGGACGGACTCGCCGCTGTCCTTGCCGTCGGTCGTCTTGCCGTCGTCCGCCCCTGACTCCTGGGCCGCGCCCCGGAGTTCGGCCGAGCTCGGGCCCTGGGGCACTCCGGAGGTCTTGGGCGTATAGGAGGTGTATGCCGTTTCCGCGAGTTCCGACTTACTCGGCGCCGGACAGAGCAGGTTCGAGCGCTCCACGGGTCGCCGAGCCGCCGCCTTTCCTCCGCCGTCCTCGGTGGAGTCGGGCGCGGTGAACGCGGCGAAACCGGTGACGGCGGCGAGCGCGACGCCCGCCGCGATCAGCGAGAGAGTGGTGCGGTTCACTGCTGGCTCCCGTCGGGGCGCTCACGATAGGGGTCGTTGGTCTGCGGCTCGTACGGCTGACCGCCGTAGGCGTACGGGTCGTACTGCCCGCCCTCATAGGGGTCGGCTCGGTACGGGTCCGCCTGGTACGGGTCCGCCTGGTACGGCTGGCCGTACGAGTGGTCGTACGAGCCTGGCGGGTCCTGCGCGCCGTCGCCCCGCTGCTGGGGGTACCCCGTGGGATCGGCACCCGCGTACGCGTCCGCGTCCCACTGGTCGTACGACTGCTGCGAGGGCACCGTGGCCGCCGCCTGCCCTGGCGGCGCGGGCGGCTCCTGCGGCAGCGGCGCGGCCCCCTGCTCACTCTGCGCCCGCAGCCTGCGGGCCCGGCGTCCCTCTCCGGCCACCGGCTGGGCCGGTACCGCGGCCTCGACGTCCGGCAGGTCGTCGTCGACCGTGCGGCGGCGGCCGGGCAGTGCCAGCACGACCAGGACGACGGCGAGTGCGCCCTGCGCCCACAGCCAGCCGGTGTGCGCACCGGGCGCCTCGAAGGTCACCTCCAGCCGCCCTCCGGAAGAAGGGAGTTCAAAGCCCTGGGCCCAGCCGTCCAGCGTGGTCGCGGTCAGCGGCCTGCCGTCCAGCGTCGCCGTCCAGCCGTCCGCCGCCGAGTCGGCGAGCCGGAGCACCCGGCCGTCCTGGCCCGCCTCGATCGTGGTGTGGATCTCCACGGGTCCGGCCGGTACCTGCTGCGGCGCACCGGACTTGGGCACGATGACGGCCCGCGCCACCTCCCGGTCGACGCGCCACAGCGCGCCGCCGCCCTGCTGGCTGAGCCGGGTGAGGCCGGGGGTGCTGTCCAGGACCCGGCTCATCGCGCGCGGCGCTCCGTCGCGTACGAGGACATAGCGCACGGCGAACGGGGCGAGTTGGTCGGCCTGGTCGGCGCCGGAGCCCGCGACGAGGTGGGCGACCGTCTTGTCGAGCCGGGGATTGGCGCCGCCCGCCGAGGTCAGCTCGGCGTCCCCGAGCCGGGCGCCGGAGCCGCGCACCAGGGTGTACGAGACGTCGGATGCCGTGTCGGCGTCGATGACCAGGGTGCGGGCCTGGTCCTGGTTGGCCGCCTCGACCGCGACGAACGCCGGAACCTGCACCGGGTCGCGGCGTTCCAGCGGCCCGTCGGCGCCGCGGATCATCCAGGCCGCAGCGGCGAGCAGCGGTCCGGCCACGGCGGTCAGCGCGATCAGCGCCGCCACCGGCTGCCGCCAGCCGAAGTTCCGTTCGGCCACCCGGAAGCGGGCCCCGTCGGCGCCGAGTACGGCGGCGGTGAGCAGCGCGAGGCCGTAGACGAGGGTGGCGGGCCCGGCCCAGCCGGAGTCGTCGGCGGGCACGGCGACGGCGAGCGCGGTCAGGGCGGCGATCCAGGCGCCGCGGATGGCCCGTTGCCGCTCTTGGCGCAGCAGGGCGGCGAGCGCCGCGGCTACGACGCCGAGCAGCAGCGGTCCGCTCAGGGTGCCGGGGCCGCCGGGGCTGGCTCCGAGCAGGTCGAGCGGTGCGGCCGCGCCCGTGTCGTACTCCAGGCCCATGGCGCGGAAGAAGCCGAACGGCAGGAGCGAGAGCGACCAGGGGGCCAGGAGCAGCAGCGGGACGCCGATCGCGGCCAGGACCCGCGGCCCGTAGCCGACGAGGTCGTGGCGGCGCAGGACGAGCAGCGCGACGCCCAGGACCAGCGCGATCGGCCAGACGCTCGGCGTGCAGGCCGTCACGACGGTGAGCAGCAGCGCGTACGTCCAGGTGGCGCGCCAGCTGCCGCGCGCGCCCGCGCCCGCCGCGCGCGTCGCGCCGGACGTGCCGGACGCGCCGGCGGAGCCGGAAGAAGTGCCGAGTCCGGCCGCGGAGACCGCGGCACGCGCGATCAGCGGCAGCAGAATCGCCAGCACGGCGGTGCCGATCCTGCCGCTCGCGAGTGCCCCGGTGACGGCTGGCAGGAGGGCGTACGCGACGGACGCCCAGGCCCTCAGCAGCCGCGAGGGGACCAGCGGCCGGGAGGCGAAGTACGCCGTGGCCCCGGCCAGCGGTACGGAGCCGACGAGCAGCACGGTGACCGCGAGCCCGGTGGAGCCGAAGAGAAGGGTGGCCAGCGCGGCGACGAGGGCGAGATAGGGCGGGGCCGACTCGGTGTTGCCGGTGCCGACCGCGTGCCAGCCGTCCAGGTAGCGCGCCCATAGCTCGCCTGGATCGGCGGGTGCGGGCAGCAGCGCCCCGCCGGCCAGCGCGCCGCCGCCGAGCAGGGAGCGGCAGGCGACGAGCGAGACCAGCAGCAGTACGGCGAACAGCACAGGTCCGGGCTTGCGCGCGAGCCGCTTGGCGCGCGCGAACTGCTCAAGCTCCAGGTAGTCGGCGTCGTCGTCGCCGGGGCCCGACTCGACGGCGCCGTGCCGCCCGGCCGAGGCGCTCTCGGTGTCCGCCCGGCCACCCAGGCTGGCGGCGGCCTGTTCGGCGGCGGCCCGGACGGTGGCGCCAGGCGGAGGGAAGAGCGGGCGCAGCTCGGACGCCTCGACGGCGGCCGTGCCGCGGCGGCGCCGGGCGGCGGCGATCCGGCCGGGCCGCAGCAGCGTGCCGAGGAGTCCGGTGATCTCGTCGAGCGCCTGGCCCGGCGCCTTGCCGACCAGATAGCCGAGGGTGCGCAGCACGGTGCCGAGGGTCAGCCGGAGCAGCACCCAGGGGAGTGCCGCCACGCGCGCGTTGGCCAGCAGGGTGTAGACGGCGCCCGCCTTGTCGACGCGGTGCGGGTTGGCCGGTGTACGGCCCACGCAGTCGACGGTGCGGCGCTCGCGGGCGGCCGCCTCGGCGTGTCGCAGTACGGCGTCCGGCGCGATGAGCACCTGGTGTCCGGCGGCGTGCGCGCGCCAGCACAGGTCGACGTCGTCGCGCATCAGGGGCAGCCCGCGGTCGAAGCCGCCCAGCCGCTCGTAGACGTCGCGGCGGATCAGCATGCCCGCGGTCGAGACGGACAGGACGGGGCGCGGCTGGTCGTGCTGGCCCTGGTCCTGTTCGCGGCGGTCGACGCCGGTCCAGCGGCGGCCGCTGTGAGCGATCGAGACACCGACCTCAAGGAGCTGGCGGCGGTCGTACCAGCCGCGCAGCTTGGGTCCGACGACGGCGACGTCGCGGCCCGCTTCGTGCTCCGCCTCGACGCGGCGGAGCAGTTCGGCGAGCGCGTCGGGTTCGGGCGCGCAGTCGTCGTGCAGCAGCCAGAGCCATTGCACGGGCTCGCCGTATGGGAGTTCCGGCAGGTCGTACGCCTCGTCGTGCCAGGTTCTGCTGACCGGGTCCCAGCCGCTGGGCCGCTTCAGATAGGGCAGCTCGTCGGGGGTGAGGACCGCTGCCGTACGGACCGCCTCGTCCACGGCGGCGCCGAATCCGGTGCGCCGGGCGAGGTGCAGCACGCGCTCAGCGCCGAGCGCCTCGGTGACGAGCGCGGCGGAGTCGTCGGCGCTGCCGGTGTCGGCGGCGACGGCGTTCTGCACGGGGCGTTCCTGGCCGAGCAGGCCGGTCAGCGCGTCGGGCAGCCAGCGGGCGCCGTCGTGCGAGACGAGTACGGCCGTGACGACGTGCCGGGGGAACTCGGGCGCGGCGGCGCCGTGCGGGGCCGCCGGGTAGCTGTGCGCGGACATCGAGGTACGGGCCCCGGTTCGGTGGGTTGCGGTGGACTCCGGTGTCCTGCGGGACGCTGGGGACACAGGGGTCTCGGACGGTGGCCCACACTAACGGCTGGCAGACGACCGGACGGCCCGCGCCGGTGGACAACCACCGGCCGCGGGCCGTTCGTTACGGGGGAAGTGCAGACTGCGGCCTTCGTCGGTCAGACCGCGGCTTTCTTCAGTCGGCGGCGCTCACGTTCGGACAGGCCGCCCCAGATTCCGAATCGCTCGTCGTTGGCCAACGCGTACTCGAGGCATTCGGAGCGGACCTCGCAGGCGAGGCAGACCTTCTTCGCCTCGCGCGTCGAGCCGCCTTTCTCGGGGAAGAAGGACTCGGGGTCGGTCTGGGCGCAGAGCGCGCGCTCCTGCCAGCCGATCTCGTCTTCCGCGTCCTCGACCAGCAGTTGTTCGAACAGCTCGGTCATGTGCGCCCCTCGTCTGTCTGTGCAGTCCCCGTGATGCTGCCGTTACCGATTTCGGCTGAACGACACGAGTGAAATTACAAGTGTGCCGATCCGGGCCAGTCAAGCCGAGATCTGCTATTGGGCCCCTTATTCACTCTGCGGAACCAAGGGTTTGCGGAAAGTGTTCAAATCGGCCTAAACCAGGACACTTCACGCCGACCTCTCCGTACGCCCCGCCGATGACAGGAAGGACGGCTCGGACTTCGATCTCGTTGCCTGTCGCACACCGAAGCGAGCCTGATCACATTCAGGTCACAAGGTCGCAACGGCGTTTACGCGCCCGGATGCAGCCCCACTTGTCCCGCGCGCTCCATGCACAAACCTTTCGCCGCGCAGAACAACCGGATACGGTGAAACATGTCTCGCAATCCGGGCATTGGGTTGACACTGGACGTGTGAGCCGCTCTCCTTATGGGCATGCTCGCGAACCCAGCGTCCCCCCGGACCCACACCAGTGGTCCGCACAGCGCTGCCCGCATGAGCCCCCTGAGCTGTCAGGGCCGTCTGAGCTCCCTGAGCTGTCGCTGTCCCGGCTGTTGAGCCACACCCCGCTCCAGTCACCCCCCGCTCGCCCGTGATCCGGCCGCTGGCCCCTGACCTCTGGGCGACCGCTCCGCGACCTTCCCCCAGCACCCACTGCCGAGGAACCTCCGCACGATGAACAGCAGCGACAGCGACCTGCAGATCGCCGGCGACCTCTTCGAGGTCCCGCACCTCCTCAAGGCCCCCCGCGAGCACCCCGCCACCGTGGCCGAGTTCGTCGGCCTGGCCCGCTCCATCGCCGCCGACCGCTCCCAGTGGGAACACCTCGTCGAGTACGACGCCACCACCCGCTGGTACCACCGGCTGCGCACCGGACCCGGCTACGAGGTCTGGCTGCTCAGCTGGGTGCCCGGACAGGGCAGCGACCGGCACGACCACGGCCCCTCGTCCGGCGTACTGACCGTCCTGGACGGCGAGTTGACCGAACACGCCACCGACGGCGGCGCACCCGCCACCCGCACCACCCGCAGGCTCGGCAGCGGAACCCAGCGGGTGTTCGCCCCCGGCTACGTACACGAAGTGGTCAACGAGACCCTCGAACCCGCCGTCAGCCTGCACGTCTACTTCCCCGGTCTCACCGAGATGCCGATGCACTCCGCCCAGTGCTCCCCGGCCGCACGCGCTGTCAGTGCCGCCTGACACACTGCGTACATGCGCATTGTTGTTCTGGCCGGCGGCATCGGCGGCGCCCGTTTCCTTCGCGGACTCAAGGCAGCCGCGCCCGACGCCGACATCACCGTCATCGGCAACACCGGTGACGACATCCACCTGTTCGGCCTCAAGGTCTGCCCCGACCTCGACACCGTGATGTACACCCTCGGCGGCGGCATCAACGAAGCACAGGGCTGGGGCCGCGCCGAAGAGACCTTCCAGGTCAAGGGCGAACTCGCCGCCTACGGCGTAGGACCCGAGTGGTTCGGCCTCGGCGACCGGGACTTCGCCACCCACATCGTGCGTACGCAGATGCTGAGCGCCGGCTACCCGCTCAGCGCGGTCACCGAAGCCCTGTGCGACCGGTGGCAGCCCGGCGTACGGCTCATCCCGATGTCCGACGACCGCGTCGAGACGCATGTGGCCGTCGAGTTGGACGGCGAGCGCAAGGCCGTGCACTTCCAGGAGTACTGGGTGCGGCTGCGGGCGGCCGTGGACGCGCTGGCCGTGGTGCCGGTCGGCGCGGAGCAGGCCAAGCCCGCGCCCGGCGTCCTGGAAGCCGTCGCCGACGCCGACGTGATCCTCTTCCCGCCCTCCAACCCCGTGGTCAGCGTGGGGAGCATCCTCGCCGTGCCGGGCATCCGGGAAGCCATCGCCGACGCCGGAGCGCCGGTCGTCGGCCTCTCCCCCATCATCGGAGACGCGCCCGTGCGCGGCATGGCCGACAAAGTGCTCGCCGCCATCGGCGTGGAGTCGAGCGCGGCGGCGGTCGCCGAGCACTACGGCGCCGGGCTCCTGGACGGCTGGCTGGTCGACACGGCCGACGCCGACGCCGTCGCGCGCGTCGAGGCGGCGGGCGTCCGGTGCCGGTCCGTACCCCTGCTGATGAGCGACGTGGACGCCGCGGCGGCGATGGCCCGCGAAGCGCTCGCACTGGCCGAGGACGTCCGGGGCGACGCCACGCGGACCGAGGAGGTACGGGCATGACCGCCCCCGCCGAGTACCGGGTGTGGGCCGTGCCCGGCATCCCCGAGGTCAGGGACGGCGACGACCTGGCGAAGCTGATCGCCGCCGCCGAGCCCTCGCTCGCCGACGGCGACCTCGTCCTCGTCACCTCGAAGATCGTCTCCAAGGCCGAGGGACGGACCGTCGCCGCCGCCGACCGCGAGGCGGCCATCGACGCCGAGACCGTACGCGTGGTCGCACGCCGCGGGACGCTGCGCATCGTCGAGAACCGGCAGGGCCTGGTGATGGCCGCCGCGGGCGTGGACGCCTCCAACACGCCGTCCGGCACCATCCTGTTGCTCCCCGAGGACCCCGACGCCTCGGCCCGGACCATCCGGGACGGGCTGCGGGACACGCTCGGCGTACGCGTCGGGGTCGTGGTCACCGACACCTTCGGGCGGCCCTGGCGGGCCGGGCTCACCGATGTCGCCATCGGCGCCAGCGGCGTACGGGTCCTGGACGACCTGCGCGGCGGGGTCGACGCGTACGGAAATCCGCTCAGCGCCACCGTCGTCGCGACCGCCGACGAACTCGCCGCGGCGGGCGACCTGGTCAAGGGCAAGGCCGAAGGCCTCCCGGTGGCCGTGGTGCGCGGCCTGCCGCACGCCGTCCTGCCGGACGACGGAAGCGACGGCGACGGCGACGGCGACGGCGAAAGCGGACACGGAGGCGGCGGCGAAAGCGACGACGGGGCGCGCGCCCTCGTGCGGGGCGCGGCCGACGACATGTTCCGCCTCGGGACCTCGGAGGCGATACGGGAGGCCATGACCCGGCGGCGCACGGTGCGGGCGTTCCTGGACGAGCCGGTCGACCCCGGCGCCGTGCGGCGGGCGGTCGACGCGGCGCTCACCGCGCCCGCGCCGCACCACACGACGCCCTGGCGTTTCGTCCTGCTGGAGTCCGCCGCCTCGCGGGTCCGGCTGCTCGACGCGATGCGCGAGGCGTGGATCGCGGACCTGCGGCGGGACGGCAAGTCCGAGGAGTCCATCGCCCGCCGGATACGGCGCGGGGACGTGCTGCGCGACGCGCCCTGCCTGGTGGTGCCCTGTCTGGTGACGGACGGCGCGCACGCCTACGGGGACGCGCGGCGGGACGCGGCGGAGCGGGAGATGTTCGTGGTCGCGGCGGGCGCGGGCATCCAGAACTTCCTGGTCGCGCTCGCGGGGGAACGGCTGGGGTCCGCGTGGATCTCCTCCACGATGTTCTGCCGTGAGGTGGTCCGCGAGGTGCTGGAACTGCCCGGCGAGTGGGATCCGATGGGGGCGGTCGCGGTGGGGCGGCCCGCGGGAGAGGTCGGGCCGCGTACAGGTCGGCGCGCGGCCGACTTCGTCGCCGTGCGCTGACCCGCCCCGGCAGCCCCTGGGCCCTGTCTTCAGACTCCCGTCTGCCTCGCCCTTCGGGCGACGACGGGAGTTTGAGGGCAGGGTCTAGAGGCGGGCGATGTCGGCCTTGGGCATTTTGGGGGTACGGCGGGGCGGGGTGCGGCCGGAGAGGAGGATCAGGCGGGCAGCGCGATGGCGCTGGCCCGCGTAGGGGCGCAGGAGGTCGAGCATGGCCGCGTCGTCGGTGTGGCGGGCGCCGGTCAGGGCGTAGCCGACGATGCCCGGCAGGTGCAGGTCGCCGACCGTGACCGCGTCCGGGGCCCCGTGGGTGCGCTGCACCGTCTCCGCCGAGGTCCAGGGGCCGATGCCGGGAATCAGTTCCATGCGGGCCTGAGCCGCGGACGGGGACAGGTCCGCGGCCTCCTCCAGACGGCGGGCCGCGCGCACCGCGCGCAGGATCGTCGCGGCTCGCTTGTCGTCGACGCCCGCGCGATGCCACTCCCAGGAAGGGATCAGCCGCCAGGTCGCGGGTTCCGGCAGCACATGCATGGCAAAGGGCGCGGGCCCCGGCGCCGGTTCGCCGTACTTGCGGACCAGGAGCCGCCAGGCGCGATACGCCTCGTCCGTGGTGACCTTCTGTTCGAGGATCGACGGGATCAGCGATTCCAGGACCAGGCCGGTCCGGGTGAGGCGCAGTCCGGGGCGGCGCTTCAGCGTCGCGGCCACCAGACGGTGGCGAGGCACGAACGCCTCCGGCGTGTCCGACTGGCCCAGCAGGTACGGAAGCCGGTGCAGCAGCCAGTCGGCGCCGGGGCCCCAGGCCGCGCCCTGAGCGCCGCCGTCGGGCGCCGCCGTGACCCGTAGGGTGCCGGGCCCGTCCGGCGTACGGCTGGCCCGCCACACCGCACCGTCTCGGGTGATCCGGAACGTGGGGTCGGCGGGCCCCCGGCGCAGCGGGCCCAGCACCAGGCGCAGGTCCAGCGGACCGGGCGCACGCCAGTCACGGGTGGGAGCGAAGCGGCCAGCCACGGATCCGAGTCCTTGAGAGATCTGGAGAGGTCTGAAGAGGTCTGGAGGGGGGTCTGGAAGGGGTCTTCTGCAAGGGGTCTGAGGGAGTCTAGAGGGCGTCTCCAGACCGTACTGGACCGCGCCCTACTGGTCCGACGAGAAGCGGATACCGGCCGCTGGCAGTACGGCGTCGCACCAGACCCGAGCCCCCTCGCGCAGCTCGTTGTCCGCGCCCACCGTCGCCCCGTCCCCCACCACCGCGCCCGACAGCACCGTACGCGCCCCCACCCGCGCCCCGGCCCCGACCAGCGAGTCCGTGATGACGGCGCCCGGTTCCACGACGGCGCCGTCCAGGACCGTACTGCCCGCGACGCGCGCGCCCGCGCCGATGACGGCGGCCGCCCCGACGACCGTGCCCTCGGTGAGCTTGGCGTCTGGCGCGACGGACGCGTCCGGCAGGACCAGCCGGTCCCCGCGGCGTCCGGGCACCGCGGGCGACGGGGCGCGCCCGAGCACCAGGTCGGCCGAGCCGCGCACGAACGCCTGCGGAGTGCCCAGGTCGAGCCAGTAGGTGGAGTCGACCATGCCCTGGAGGTGCGCCCCCGACGCGAGCAGCTCGGGGAACGTCTCGCGCTCGACCGACACCGGCCGCCCCGCGGGGATGCGGTCGATGACCGAGCGGCGGAACACATACGCGCCCGCGTTGATCTGGTCGGTGACGATCTCCGCCGCCGTCTGCGGCTTCTCCAGGAAGGCCGTCACCCTGCCGGAGGGGTCGGTGGGGACCAGTCCGTACGCCCTCGGGTCATCGACCCGTGTGAGGTGCAGCGAGACATCCGCGCCCGAGGTCTCATGGGTCGCGACCAGGGCGGGGATGTCGAGCCCGGTCAGGATGTCGCCGTTGAAGATCAGTACGGGTGCGTCCGGACCCGAACTGAGCCGGGTCGCCGCGTTGCGGATCGCGCCGCCGGTGCCGAGCGGCTCCCGCTCGGTGACGTACTCCAGGCGCAGACCGAGCGACGACCCGTCACCGAAGTACGGCTCGAAGACCTCGGCCAGATAGGAGGTGGCCAGGACGATGTGCTCGACGCCCGCCGCCCTGGCCCGCGCCAGCTGGTGGGTCAGGAACGGCACACCGGCGGCCGGGACCATCGGTTTGGGGGTGCGGACGGTGAGCGGGCGCAGGCGCGTCCCCTTGCCGCCGACGAGGAGGATCGCCTCCGTGCTCGCGGTGTTCGCCCTGGTCAATTGCGGTCTCTGCTTCCTGCCGGGGCCCAGAGTGCGGCCGGGTGGAGTGTCCCCGGCCGCACCGCCCCCAAGAGCCCGTCGGGCCGGACGTCACCTGCCCTGGAGCCGGGCGGAGGTGCTCCGAGCCGTGCCGAGCTTCCCGTAGAGCCGGCTCCCCGGACACTCGGTGGCGAAGCCGTCGCGGTGACCGGAGATCACGTTGAGGCGGACATTCTTCCCCTTCCTGTGGAGATTGCTACCCCCGGACGTGATATATGTGCGGCCTTCCGGGTTCCTGCCGTAGAGGCCGAGCTTCCACGCGGTGAGCTTGGCGACCGCGCGCACCGCGGCGGAGGGCGGATTGCTGTTGGTGTACGTGCCGAGGACGGCGATGCCGGTGCTGTCGTGGTTGAAGCCGAGGGTGTGGGCTCCCATCACGGGCTTGGTGACGCCTCCGGCGCGCCCCTCGTAGACGTTCCCGCACTTGTCGATGGCGAAGTTGTAGCCGAAGTCCCGCCAGCCCAGGCTCACCGCGTGGTAGCGGTAGATCGCGCGGAGCATCGAAGGGGCCTGCGCGCAGGTGTAGTTGTTGCCGGTGGCGGTGTGGTGGACGAAGGCCGCCTTGACGGTCCTCGTGTAACGGAAGGCGCGCTCGCGGATCCGCTCGTCCGCGCCCCAGCCCTTACGGGTGATGATGCGCGGGCGCGGCCCGATGTACGGCGTCCCCGCGACCTCACCGCGGGAGGCGACCAGGTCCGCCACGGTCTCCTCCCTGCTGAGCGCGGGGATGACGGACGCGCCGAAGGGGGCCAGTTGCGCGTTGACGGCGGAGCTGGCCGCGGTGTTGGCGGTGAGCGCCATGACGGCGTCGGCCGGGGGGCCGTTCTGGATCTGCGGGTCGTCGGCGGGCACCGCCTGGAACGGGGTGTCCGCGCCGGGGTTGACGAGTTCGAGGCGCAGCCCTTCGGGGAGCCGGGCGGCGTGGCCCGGCGCGCGGCCGGACGCCCTCGCCGTGTCTCCTGTCGTGTCCCCCGCCGCGTCTCCTGTCGTGTCCCCCGCCGCGTCTCCCGCCGTGTCTCCCGCCGCGTCCCCCGCCGTGTCCTCGGGCGCCTGCCCGGCCTCGACGCGGACCTCGACGCCGTCGGACTCGCCCACCCAGAGCGGGGCCGTGGCCCCGCGCCGCCCGTCCGCCTCGTACTCGGCGGTGCCCGGATCGGCGGCGTGCTCGCCGTGGTGCGTCTCGACGTCCTGCCAGTCGGACCAGTCCGTGGTTCCGGTGGCGCGGGTCCGGACCTGGACCCGGCCGTGGAGTTCGGCGTCCGGGTCGTCCCAGACGACGCCGACCAGCGAGAACGGCCGTACGTCGCGGGGCGCGATGCCCTGCTGCCGCTCGGCGCCGCCGCCCAGGGCCCGGCTGCCGGGGCCGAGCGGCACGAGCCGCAGCGACTCGGTCGATCCGGCGACGGAGTCGGCGGCGTCCGATCCGGAGGCGTCGGCGGCGTCCCATCCGAAGACGGCGTCATCGACGCTCGCGGAGGGTGCGGAGATTTCGGAGACGGGGGCGGCGCCCCGGACCGCCGCCTGCGCTCCCGCTGGCAGAGCCAGCGGCAGGGCGAGGGCGGCGGCGCAGGTGACGCCGATCGAGGAAGCAAGGAATCCACGCATGGCGTCGATCGTGGAGGCAACCAGTCCGCTTCGCATATCGGGGAACTGACGGTGCGCCGGTTTCGGCGGCGCGTCGCGTTCCGCGCCCCGCGCACCCGCGCTCGGGCGCGCCACGTACGCTGGCCGCGTGAACGCGACCGACCGCACCCCCGCCGACCTGCTGCGATCCGCGCTCGCCGCGGACCCTGGCCGCCCCCTGGCGACCTTCTACGACGACGCGACGGGCGAACGCGTCGAATTGTCCGTGGCCACCTTCGCCAATTGGGTGGCCAAGACCGCCAATCTGCTCCAGGGCGACCTGGCCGCGGAGCCCGGCGACCGGCTCGCGCTGCTGCTGCCCGCGCACTGGCAGACGGCGGTGTGGCTGATCGCCTGCTCGTCGGTGGGCGTGCTCGCCGACGTCGGCGGCGACCCGGCCGACGCCGACCTGGTCGTCAGCGGTCCCGACTCGCTGGACGCGGCGCGGGCCTGCTCCGGTGAGCGTGTGGCGCTCGCGCTGCGTCCGCTGGGCGGCCGGTTCCCGCAGCCGCCGTCCGGCTTCCTGGACTACGCCGTCGAAGTGCCGGGCCAGGGCGACCGCTTCGCCCCGTACGCGCCGGTCGATCCCGGCGTACCGGCGCTGGCCGTCGGCGGCGGCGAGCTGACCGGCGCGGAGTTGGTCGCGCGGGCCGAGGCCGACGCGCGAGACCTGGGTCTCGCGCCGGGCGCGCGGCTGCTGTCGGCGCGGCCGTACGACAGCTGGGAGGGGCTGTCCGCCGGGCTCTACGCGCCGCTCGCGGCGGGCGGGTCCGTGGTGCTGTGCCGCAACCTCGACCAGCTGAGCGCGGACGGCCTGGAGAAGCGGGTGGCGAGCGAGCGGGTCACGGTGACCGTGCGCTGACCGCGCTCCGGGGCGCGAAGTCCACCCGTCCGGCGCACGGGGAACCGGGTCCGCAGGCCCGGACCGCGCGCGGGCCGCATTGTCGGTAGCAGTACGCCGTATCCGTGGCCGTCACCGCGCGCCGTAGCGGGTGCGTGGTGACGCGGGTACGGCGACACCGCACGCCGTACGACGCTGCCGATGCCAGGAGTGGACGCCGACGTGACCGACACCGCGGGCACGCCCGCCGAACCGGGTGAACCGGCCGACGACGCGCCTGAACCGGCCACGCGCCCAGAGACGAACCCGGCCCCCGACGCCACACCAGACCCGGACCAGGCCCCAGACCAAGCCCCAGACCCGGCCCAGGCCGCAGACCCGGCCCAGGCCCCGGCCCCGGCCGCACGCCCCGAACCAGCGCCCCGCAAGCGGCGCCCGCCCCGGCACTGGCTGCGCTGGACCGCCCTCGCGGCCGCGGTGATCGTCCTCGCCGCGGCCGGTGTCACCTGGGTCCTCTACAAGAAGCTCGAAGGCAACATCACCGAGGACACCGGCGCCGCCGCCGAACTGGAGCGCTACGAGCGCGAGCGCCCCGCCCCCGCGACCCACGACGCGCAGAACATCCTGCTGATCGGCTCCGACACCCGCTCCGGCAGGGGCAACAGCGAGTACGGCAGAGACCGCGGCACCCAGCGCTCCGACACCACGATCCTGCTGCACCTCGCGGCCGACCGGCGGAGCGCGACCGCGGTGTCGCTGCCCCGCGATCTGATGACGGACATCCCCAGCTGCCGCCGACCCGACGGGTCCCGCGCCCAGGCCCGCTTCGGCCAGTTCAACTCGGCGTTCGCGGTCGGCGGAGCGGCCTGCACCATCCGTACGGTGGAGAAGCTCACCGACATCCGGATCGACCACCACATGATCGTGGACTTCCGGGGCTTCAAGAAGATGGTCGACGCGGTGGACGGCGTGGAGGTCTGTCTGCGGCACCCGATCGACGACCCCGACGCGCACCTCAAGCTCAGCGCCGGAAAGCACAAGCTCAACGGCGAACAGGCGCTGGGCTACGTACGCGCCCGCAAGACCCTCGGCAACGGCAGCGACACCGAACGTATGGACCGCCAGCAGCGGTTCCTGGCCGCGCTGGTCAACAAGGTGCAGAGCACCGGCGTACTGCTGAACCCGGTCAAGCTGTACCCCGTACTCGACGCGGCCACCTCGTCGCTGACCACCGATCCCGGTCTGGCCAGCCTCACCGACCTGTACGACCTGGTGCGCAGCATGCGGGACATCCCCACCGACCAGGTGCGGTTCCTGACCGTCCCCCGTCAGTCGTACGTGTACGACCCGAACCGCGACGAGCTGGTGCAGCCGGACGCGGGGCGGCTCTTCGACCGGCTGCGCGCGGACGCGCCGCTCCAGGTACGGCCTTCCACGCCGGAGCCGGACGAGGAGGCGGACGGCCCCTCGCGCACCCCGTCTCCCGCCCCGACCTTCCGCGGCAACACCGCCGATCGCTCCACCTGTGAGTAAAGCGCTCACCAAAACCCGGTACGGGCAGAGCCGGGAAAGGGACGTATTGCCCGGTTGTAGGGACGGGCAAAGCGTCACCGCCGTCGCTCGGCGCTGACCTGGCCGGATAGGGTGAGCGATCCGGTGCGCCCGGCCTGTCGGTCGCGCACCGCAGGACCGAGTGACGGGCGCCTTGGAGGGGAAGGCGCCGCGTGGCCCAGACGGAGGACTCAGGCAACCGTGGACGCGCAAGGCCGTGGGCGGGCGGAGCACATCGACCCCGCAGACCAGTGGGTACTCAATCCGGACACCGGCGACTACGAACTGCGACTGTCCCCCTCCACAGGGCGATCGGACGTGCCTGGCCCGCGCGGTTCCGGTGCAGGCGCCCGTACGGCCGGTGCGCCCCGGCAGCGCACCGCAGCGCCGGGGCGCTCCACCCCGCAGCGGGACGCCCCCGGACGCCGCGACCCTGACCGGCCGGGGCGTGAGACGCCGGGACGTGAGGTGCCGGGCCAGCGCGGTCGCCGCCGTCAGGACGCCGCGGGCCCGCCGGGACGCCGTAAGGCCAGGGGCAAGGCCAAGCAGTCCAAGGGCAAGAAGGCGCTGAAGTGGACCGGCATCGCGCTGGTCGTGTCGCTGGTCGCGGGCGCGGGCGGCGTCTACTGGTACTACCAGTACCTGGAGAACAAGATCACCGCGATAGACGACGACGGCGCGGGCACCGGCGGCTTCAGCAAGGACCGGGCGATCAACATCCTGATCATCGGCACCGACAAGCGGACCGGTGCGGGCAACGAGGGGTACGGCGACGCGGGCAGCGAGGGCCACGCCGACACCACGGTCATGCTCCATGTCTCCAAGGACCGCTCCAACGCGACCGCGTTGAGCATCCCGCGCGACCTGATCACCGACATCCCGGACTGTCCGACCACACAGGAGGACGGCTCCACCAAGATCATCCCCGGTTCGCCGCGGACCAAGTTCAACGAGAGCCTCGGGCAGCTGGGCCGTACGCCGAGCTGCACCATGCGGACGGTCACCGAGATCACCGGGATCACGCTCGACCACTTCATGGTGGTCGACTTCAACGCGGTCAAGACGCTGTCCACGGCGGTCGGCGGAGTGCCGATCTGCCTGGCCAAGGACGTCAACGACACCAAGTCCCACCTCAAGCTGCCCGCGGGCGAGCACCGGGTCAAGGGCGACGACGCGCTGGCGTTCGTCCGTACGCGCAACAGCTTCGGCAACAAGAGCGACCTCGACCGCATCAAGCAGCAGCAGCAGTTCCTCGCTTCGCTGATGCGCGAGATGAAGTCAAAGGGCACCCTCACCAACCCGCTGAAAATGAACAAACTGGCGAAGGCCGCGGTCGAGGCACTGACCGTGGACACGAAGATCGCCAAGCTGGACAGGCTCACGGCCCTCGGCATGGAGCTCGGCGAGACCGAGACGAAGAACATCACCTTCACCACCGTGCCGGTACTCGACAACCCCGCCGAGAAGGTCAAGGCGACGGTCGTACTCAACGAGGCCAAGGCCAACCCACTGTTCGCCATGATCCGCGACGACGTCTCGCTGACCGAGGTGGAGAAGAAGGACAAGGCCGCCAAGAAGGCGGCCAAGGCCGAGGAGGCGGCCAGACTCGAAGGCCCCAGGTCCGAGGCGTCCGAGGTACGGGTCAACATCTACAACGGCAGCGGCAAGCAGGGCGCCGCGCAGTCGACGCTCACCTGGCTGCAGACCCAGCAGGGCATGAACAAGGCCAGCCAGCTCGGCAACGCGGCGGAACCGTTCGAGAAGACCACTCTCGAATACGCCGAAGACCAGGCCGACCAGGCGCGCAAGCTCGCCGACGTGATGGGCCTGCCCGCTTCGGCGCTGCGGCCCGGCGAGGGAGAACTGACCGCACAGGGGCTGCCCGCGATGGTGCTGACCCTGGGCTCGGACTACGAGGGCGCGGGGAAGCCCCTCACGGCGCCGTCCAAGGCGCCGAAGGATATTCAGAGGGTGGAAGCGGACAAATCCGTTTGCGCTGAGTGACTCTCACCGGTCGCTCCCCGCCACAAGCGGGGACGGCCGGGGCGGGGGACGGCCGTAGCTCGGGGAGGGCATGGCGTGGGGCGAGGCAGTGCGCAGGCACAGCAGAGCAGGAATCGGGGCGGGCACGGGGCCCGTGCCGTAGACCGGGACCAGCCGGACGCGCGCGGGGGCGGCGCCGGGGAGTCGGGGGCGAAGGGCGCGGGCGCGCCGCCGTCGGCGCGGGGAAGACGCCTCGGGGCCAGGCCCCGACGCCGTAAGGGCCGCATACTCCTGTGGGTCGCGGCGGTCACCGCGGCGGTCGTCCTCGGCACGGCCGGAGGCGGATACCTCTACCTCCAGCACCTCAACGACCGGATCAAGACCTCGCCGATGCCCGACGAGGACGGCCGCGCCGCCGCGCACACCCCCAACGCCGCGGGCCAGACGCCGCTGAACATCCTGCTGATCGGCTCGGACGCGCGGGACTCCGAGGCGAACCAGAAGCTCGGCGGCGCCAAGGACACCTTCGGGGCCCCGGCCAAGGCCGACGTGCAGATGCTGCTGCACCTCTCCGCGGACCGCAGCAACATGTCGGTCGTCAGCATGCCGCGCGACACGCTGGTGCGGATGCCCGAGTGCCGGGACCCGGAGACCGGCGACGTCATCCCGCCCACCACCGGCCGGGTGATGACGAACCGGAGCCTCGGCCGCGGCGGGCCCGCCTGCACGGTCGCCGCCTGGGAGCAGCTGACGGACATCCGTATCGACCACTTCATCAAGCTCGACTTCGCCGGGGTGGTCACGATGGCCGACGCGATCGGCGGCGTACCGGTCTGTGTGGACGCCAACATCTACTCGCACACCAGCACGGGCAAGGGCTCCGGGCTGAAGCTGGAGAAGGGCACCACCAAGGTCAAGGGCGAGCAGGCCCTGCAGTGGCTGCGCACCCGCTACGGGTTCGAGGACGGCACCGACATCGCCCGCGCCAAGGCCCAGCACATGTACATGAACGCCATGGTCCGCGAGCTGCGCGAGAACGCGACCCTGTCCAACCCCGGCAAGCTGCTCAACCTCGGCCGGAAGGCCATCGACGTCCTGGAGGTCGACGAGGGCCTCGACACGGTCAACAAGCTCGTCGACCTGGGGAACGAGCTCAAGAAGGTCAAGCCGAAGCGCATCTCGATGACGACCATGCCGTGGCAGTACGCGATCGTGGACAAGAACCGCGTCGAACCCAAGCCGGGCGAGGCCGAGCAGCTGTTCCGGCTGATCCGCGAGGACATCGCGCTGGACGGCAAGGACAAGCCGAAGAAGAAGCCGGAAGCGACGCCGGAGAAGCTCTCCGACGACCCGGCCGCGGCGCCCGCGGAGTTGGGCGTACTGGTCCGGAACGGCACCCGGACCGACACCGAAGCCCCAGTACGCGGCCGGGCGACCGCGGTGGCCGGGCTCCTGGCGGGCAAGGGCTACACGCTGGCCGCGGCGGACGCCGGGACGGCGCCGGGCCAGGAGAAGACGGGCATCAGCTACCCCACATCGGATCTGGAGGGCGACGCCCAGGCGGTCGCCAAGGCCATCGGCCTGCCGCTGAGTTCGGTGCGGCGGTCGACGGACGTCACGGGCGTCACGCTCGTCGTGGGCGCGGACTGGCGGGAGGGCGACGCCCTGCCCAAGGCGTCCGATGAGTCCGATGAGGAGGACAGGGCCGACGACAAGGCGCCGGAGTCGGCGGAGCTGCGCAACGGCGCGAACGACAAGGACTGCATGCACGTCGACCCGTCCTTCACCTGGGAGAAGGAGCCAGGGCAAGAGCAGGAGTAGGAGCAGGAGTAGGACTAGGAGCAGGAGCAGGAGCAGGAGCAGGACGCGAGCAGGAGCAGGACGCGCCTACGACGACGCCGGGCGGTCCGCGCGCACCGCGGGCCGCCGCGCGGCGATGACCTTCCTGGCCAGGGAGCGCGGGCTGGTCAGAAAGCCCCAGCCCCACGACATGTGCATGGTGGCGAGGGCGACGGGGATCCGCGCGCGCGCCTTCAGCGACAGCCCCTTGCCCGCCGGTACCGACCCCGCGACGATCGCGGCCAGATAGCCGCCCGGCACCACCAGGCCCCAGGGGGTGACCAGCGCGCCCGCCACCAGGCCCGCCGCGATCGCGCACACGGCGGTCGGCGGGGCGAGGTAGCGGAGGTTGATCGAGCCCTCGTGGTAGCGGGCGACGACATGCCGCCAGCGCCCGTAGTCCTTGTACTGCTTGGCGAGCGCCCGCACGCTGGGCCGCGGCCGGTAGGAGACGCGCAGCTCCGGCGAGAACCAGATCGCGCCGCCCGCCTCGCGGATGCGGAAGTTCAGCTCCCAGTCCTGGGCGCGGATGAACTCCTCGTTGTAGCCGCCCTGCCGCTCCAGGGCCTCGCGGCGGAACACCCCGAGGTAGACGGTCTCGGCGGGGCCCGCCGCGCCGCCGGTGTGGAAGACGGCGTTCCCGACGCCGATCTTCGAGGTCATCGCGGCAGCGACGGCCCGCTCCCAGTCGTTCTCGCCCTCGGCGTGCATGATGCCGCCGACGTTCTGCGCGCCGGTCTCCTCCAGGAGGCGTACGGCGGTGGCGATGTAGTTCGGCGAGAGCATGCCGTGCCCGTCGACCCGCACCACGACCGGGTGCCGGGACGCCTTGATGGCGGCGTTCAGTGCGGCGGGGGTGCGGCCGGTGGGGTTCGGGACGGTGTGGACGCGCGAGTCCTCGCGTACCAGCTCGGCGGCGATCTCGTCGGTGCAGTCCGTGGACGGGCCGAGCGCGATCACCACCTCCAGCTCACCCGCGTACTCCTGCTGGAGGATCGCGTGGATCGCGCTCCGCAGGTGCCGCTCCTCGTTGAGGACCGGCATGATCACGGACACGGGCGTGGGGGTGGACGCCGACTCGGGGGTGGACGCCGGCACGGGGGCGCGCCGCACGTCAGACTTCTCGCTCATCGGACGTCACGTTACCGCGAACGGGGGACACCCGGCGCGTGCCGCCCGGTCGCCGCAGCGGTGCGCATCTTGTATGGACGTACGGTTCTCAGGTTCGGTCTCAGGTTCCGGCGCCCTTTCCAGGTTCCCGCGGAGGTGTCCCGAGGTGCCCCACGTGCCCCAGCCGCCCCGCTCCCCCGCCCGGCCGCCGAGGCCGCCAGGACCCGCCAGGACCCGGCGGCCGGGACAGCCGGGACGGCCGGGACGGCCAGGACGGCCCCCGGCCGCGCGGCGCGGACCGGCGCGGGGGCGGCCCCGCTGGGCCAGGCGGGTGGTGACCGCCTTCTCCATGCTGGTGCTCGCCGTGGCCGGGGCGGGGCACGCCCTGGTGACGTCGCTGAACACCGACATCGCCCGAGTGGACCCGTTCAAGGACATGAAGAACCGGCCGGGCGCGGGCGGCGGCCTGAACGTCCTGCTGGTCGGCACCGACGGCCGCGACAAGATCAGCGAGGAGGAGCGCCAGAAGTACTATCTGGGCGGCGCGCCCTGCCACTGCACCGACACGATGATGATCGTGCACCTGTCGGCCGACCGCCGCCGCGCCAGCGTCGTCAGCCTGCCCAGGGACTCCTACGCGGTGGCCCCCGCGCACACCGACCAGACCTCGCGCGAGCACCACAAGGCCCACCCGCTCAAGCTCAACAGCGCGTACGCGGAAGGCGGCCCGAACCTCACGGTGCGCACCGTGGAACGCATGACGAAACTCAAGATCGACCACTATCTCGAAGTCGACTTCACCAGCTTCATGAAGACCGTGGACGTGGTCGGCGGCGTGGAGATCTGCACGGCCGAGCCCCTGAAGGACTCCCACACCGGCCTCGACCTGGCCGCGGGCACCCACGAACTGTCGGGCGGCCAGGCCCTGCAGTACGTACGCTCCCGCTACGCCGACGGCGGCTCCGACCTCAACCGGGTGCGCCGCCAGCAGCGCTTCCTGGCCGCTCTCGTGGCGAAGACGACCTCCTCCGGAGTGCTGCTCAACCCGGTGAAGTTCCGCGACGTCACCAAGACCGTGCTCGGCTCGGTCCGCGCGGACAAGCGCTTCGGCACCGACCAGATGCTCGACCTCGGCCGGGCGATGCGCGGCTTCTCCCCTTCCTCGTCGGAGTTCACCACGGTGCCGCTCAGCTCGGAGCGCCATCAGCTCAAGGGCGTCGGCACCACCCTGAAGTGGGACCCGGCGAAGTCCGCGAAACTCTTCCAGACCCTGCGCGAAGACCGCCCGCTGACCCCGCTCAGAGTCAAGAGCGCCGTCGTCCCCGTGGACGTCTCCCCCCGGCGGATCCGCGTCCAGGTCGACAACGGCACCAAGACGCCGGGGCTGGCGGGCCGCGTCGACGCCGCCCTGCGCGCCACCGGCTTCCAGACCACCAAGGCCCCCGGCAACGCGGAGCGCCGCGACGTACGCCGCACGGTCGTGGCCTACGACCCGCGCTGGGACCGCTCGGCGAAGTCCCTGGCCACGGCCCTGCCCGGCAGCGAACTGCGCGAGGTGAAGAACCAGGGCCCGGTCCTGCGCGTCATCGCGGGCGCCGACTTCGAGAAGGTCACGCGGGTACGGGCCAGGGAGTCCCACCGCGGCGAGTTCGACGCGGTCACCGGCGACCAGGTGGTCTGCGACTGAGCCGCCCGCCCGGTCGCCTAGACCGGGCGGGCGGCCCCGCCCGACCGCACGGCCCGCAGCAGAGCCCGCAGCGACGTGGGCGCGGCGCGCAGCACGACGTCCGGGGCGTCGGACTCACGGAGCAGGAGCGTTCCGCTATGGGGGGCGGCGACCTCCACGCAATCCCTGTTGGCGTCGTCACCAGAGAAGCTGGACTTCTGCCACACCAGTCCTGGCACGCGCACCTCACTCACGCTCAAAGTCGCTGAGCCCGCTCCTGGATGAGGGTCAGCGACGGTCCGGGGCCGAGGGCCGCGGCCCGCAGCTGGTCGAACATGAGTTTATACGCGGAGACTTGCCCCTCGTCCTCCACGTACAGCGAGGAGAGGGCCGTCTCCGTGCGTACCACGTCCATCCCCGGTTCAGGCATGCCGACGATTCCGAAAGGCCCGTTCACTCCGCGATGGGAGTCCACGGTGTACGGGAGCACCTGGACGGTCACTTGGTCGCGCTGAGCCATGTGCGCGAGGTGCTGCAACTGGTCACGCATGACGTCCGGCCCGCCGAACTTCCCGTGCAACACGGCTTCGTAGAGGACGCCCCATAGCTCCGGCGCCGTTCCGCCCTCGCCCAGGAGTTCCTGCCGGTGCAGCCGTCCACGTACGTGCTCTTCCAACTCTCCCTCGGAGGTATCGAGTCGGCCTTGCCGAAAGAGAACCCGCATGTAGTCAGGGGTCTGGAGCAGGCCGGGCACCAGGATGGTCTCCCACGAGTGCAGGGCCACCGCCTTCGACTCCAGCTCGACGAGGTCGGCGAACCCGCCGCTGAGCACGTCGCCGTAGCGATTCCACCAGTTGCGACGCCGTCCCTCTCGCGCCATCTCCATAAGCACCCGGACAAGGGTTTCGTCGCCGTCCGCGCCATAGGCGTGGAGCAGCGCTCTCAGCTCGACGGGCCGGATTCCATTCCAGATCTCTGGCTACCTTCGGAGAAGAGCGCTCACCCACGCCCTCTCATGCCCCCGGAAGAGCACCCCCGCCGCGCGCCACGCGGCGGGGACACCGCCACCGCATGAGCGTGCGTGCCCCATCAGCCCCTCCCACCGCAAGGGAGTCCAGCTATGCACGAACGCCTCTCGCCACCGCCCGACGACGCACACCCCCCAGCCGACGTCTGGGAGTACTCCCTCACGCTCCCGCGCAGCCCGATCGGCGCGGGCGTCGCCCGTGGCACCGTGCGGGCGATCCTCACCCGTCACACCCTCACCGGGCTCGTCGACACCGCCGAGCTGCTGACCAGCGAACTCTGCGGCAACGCCTACCGCCACGCCGCCGCACCGGTCACCGTGCGCGTGGCCTGGCGGGGCGACGGCACGCTGCACATCAGCGTCCAGGACGGCAGCGGCGCGCTGCCCCGCCCCACGGGCCCAGGCGACGACCCCAGCCGGGAGCAGGGGCGCGGCCTGCTCCTGGTGAGCCGCTGCGCCCAGGCCTGGGGCAGCCGCGCGGCACCACCCGGACCGGGCAAGGTCACCTGGTTCGAGCTGCGTGCGTGACTACAGGGGTGCACCCGAACGTACGCGGATATGTCGAGTCCGGCAGGCGCATCGGCCGTGTCCGCAGAGGTGGACCGGATGTATGGCTGCGGTCAGGTTCTGTTACGGAAGACCAACAGGTAGCGCCAGAACATCAGTGTCCGCCGAGGCGACGGCGAGCCTGGCGGCGGCGTTGACGGGCACGGCTGTCAGGCCCCACGCCCAGTCGAGAGGCACCTTCTCGGGATAGCAGCTCAGGATTGCAAGGACTCCGCCGGGTGCGCGCGCGTCCCGCAGTGTGGCGACCGTGCTGAAGAGTCATTTGTTGATCACTTGGGCATCCAGGGACGAGGCGGCTCCCCCTTCGCGGTTACGGCATGTGGGCTACCGTGCCGAGTTTCCTCTTCTCTCAACTGGGCCACCTTGACCCGTCTGTCGCAGCGTCGAGAGGATCGAACCGGACAGCAACCTACGCAAGGGGGCAGCCGGTGAAGCTCAACCAGCTTGCAAGCGAGTGCGACGCGGGGCCGTGCCCGACCGTGTGGGTAATCGAGGGCACCGAGAACGTCTTAGTGCAGGGCTTCAAGGTGGACGACGAGGAAGCACTCACCACCATGCAGCTACCGAACAACGAAACCGCCGTTCGTGTCCCCATGTCCCTGCTTCTGAGGGTGGCCCGTGAACATCTCGCCTGAAGACTTCGGGAACCTCTTCAGTGAATTTCAGCGGGAAGCGTTCCGACTGGAAACTCTGGACGACTACAGCAAGTCGGGTGGCGTCGAGGCTTATCAAGCCTTCTTGACTGGCAAGCCTCAACCGGAAGAGTACAAGTCGGCTGGTTGGGTCAGGACTGTACAGGACGCTACGCAGACTGGTAGGCATATGTACCGGGTTCACATCCTTTCCCGTCCCTTGAGCGACTACCTCCGCTTTGAGCTCGGGTGGGGTTATGTCCGTAACCAGGAAGCCGGGGAAGAATTCTTCATCCTCGACACCACAGAGCAGCCGAACCCACTAGAGGGAGTGCCAGACTTCTGGATGTTCGATGAGCGCACCGTCGTGACTATGCGGTACAGCGACGACGGAGAGTTCCTGGGAGCTGAGCTGATCCCCGATCGACAAGCTCACGAATGGATAGAGCATCGGGACTCGGCTATGAATAATGCTGCCCCATTTCGTGACTGGTGGAGGCAGCACAAGCCAGCGTGAGCAACATAAATATCGGCCGGGCGCTACGGGAATTGCGGGAAGCCAGTGGGAAGCAGGCTAAGGCAGTCGCCCGTA
Organism: Streptomyces sp. O3; assembly: GCF_054788135.1. NCBI lineage: Bacteria > Bacillati > Actinomycetota > Actinomycetes > Kitasatosporales > Streptomycetaceae > Streptomyces > Streptomyces sp. O3. Next base: position 17,293 of record NZ_JBTVYK010000052.1, on the reverse strand, counting down.
GCGCTGTCATGTCCCCAAGCAAGCTCAGCAAGATTGAGAACGAGGTACTCACGCCGAGCCTCATCGACGTAGAGCGCATTCTGGCGGCCTTGGATGTCTCCGAGGAAGTCCAGGCCCGACTCACTGAAGCGGCACGCAAGGCAGCCACCGAGGCCACGGCATGGCGCATCTACCGCCGCACAGGGATCCACAAGCACCAGGGCGAAATCAGGGCCATGGAGGCTCAGACAAGCCTTATGCGACTCTTTCAGCCCGTCTGCATTCCTGGCCTGCTCCAGACCCCAGAATACGCCCGTGCAGTTCTTGGCAGGCATGACTACACCGATGGAGTCTTGGAGAAGATGATGGGCGCACGCCTACTTCGCCAGGAAGCACTTTACGACACCACTCGCAAATTCCGTTTCGTGATCACAGAGTCCGCGCTTAGGTGGCAAATCGTCCCACCTGCAATGCTGGCGGCACAGCTAGACAAGCTCATCGCCATGTCCAGAATTCCTAACGTGAGCATTGGGATCGTCCCCCTGTCAGCATCCATGACTGATCTCCCTAACTCCTCGTTTGTTCTCTTCGATAATAACCTAGCCATCATCGAAATCCCGCACGCTGAGGTGACAACTAGCGAGCCCAGAGACGTTGAGGTATACGTGAGAAAGTTCGACGGATTCGAGAGCGTGGCTGTCACGGGCAGAGAAATGAGGGCCTTTGCGTCTGGCATCCGGGACGAATTCTTGAGGTAACAGGAAACAGGCTGGAGGTTCCCTCTTGGTAGTCCGAGGATGTACCCATGCCGACCGAACCGAAGAACGACAGACAGAAGGCCCCGAGGGGATGGCGGATGGACCCGATCCCGAGTCGTCCGGCGTACAAGGACGACGCCGGGAACGTCAGAGTCCCGGTGTGGCTGACGAAGAACGGTCGGCACGTGGCAGACACGGAAATGGTCCTTTTGCCCTCCGAGGCGGAACTGCTGCGTGACAACCTGGCTGACGCGTTGGGTGACGTTAGGTCAGTTCTCCGTGGGGCGCTGCGGGGCAGTGCCCTGGTATTCGGTGCCGGAGTGACCGTGGTTCCAAAGGACGGACCCAGCTGGCTCTGAGCCTGCCACCTCCACTTGGTCCTGCAACGGAAGGTGAGCCATGCCCGCAAACGACCTGTACGACCTCCCTCTCCCCGACTCCGCCGTGCTCAGCAAGGCGTGCGGTGGCCCGTGCACCGAAGGGTGCGTGACCCTGTCGCGTATCGGCGAGGACGCGTGGGTGCTGGCGGACAGCAAGCGGCCCGACATGACGCCGCTGAGGTTCACCACGGCCGAGCTGGACGCGGCTGGTATCGACCCGGCGACGTTCGGGCTCTCCGTCTGATCTCGCCCTGACCCGGCTGAGTTCCGTTCCCCCCCGTAGGTGCGGAATCCGGCCGGTTCCGCTCCTCTCCAACTCCCTGGAAGGGGATGGCCATTGCACCACCATGGCTATCTGTGGACCGGCCCCAAGCAACGGTTTGACGATGAGGCGCTGCGGCGGCCGCCGTACTCTGATCCGCCTCCGGCCGACGGGAGTCCAGAGCTGATCCAGCGGTACAAGGAGGCGAAGGCGGAGTTCCCTGTCGTGGATCTGCCGCCGCTGGAAACGGCGTACTGGCTGGTCAAGCCAGGCAAGCTGGTACGCGGCACCTGGGCGGAGCCAAAGGAGGCGGCGGCCTGGCTCGGGGAACGGCTCGCCGAGTATGCGCCCCGGTTCGCCGCCGAGTCGGGGCGCGACAGCACGCGCCTGGCGACACTCGTCAACTCCGCCGCAGAGCAGCTGGATTGGGGCGGGGACGTCACATACGGCTGCTACCTCGAACGCCCCGCGTTCCTGTCCCTAGCCCTGGTGTGCTGCTCCCCGAATCGCGCCGTGCCAGAACTGGACTGCCCATTGCGGTAAGTCCACTGACCAGAGAAGACCCAGCCTGGAACAGGCCGGGCCGTGACCCTGAAGGAGGCCGCCCGTGCCCGTGGACGGATCTAGCCCAGTACTCGTGGACGGAGACGATTGGGACGCGTACTTCCGCGGCTTCAAGCGTTCTGCCTTCCGGCTCGAAGTGCACCAGACGTACACCATGCCCGCCGAGGCTGAGACGCTTCGCGCCTTCCTCGCCGGAGCTGACAAGCCGGACGGCTTCAACGCGTCGTGGCACCAGACGATCAGAGAACACGTGGCGGCAGGGCGGACGATGACCCGTGCCAAGGTTGTGCGCCTACCGCTCACGCCGTCCAGCCAGTATCTCTTCGCATGGGGCATACCTGGAAACGTCGCTGCCGGGGAGAACTACCAAATCATCGATCTGACTGACCGGCCGAACCCCGGACTTCCCGAACAGGACTTCTGGATGTTCGACGAATCGACGGTCGTGCACCTCAACTTCCGTTCAGACGGAACGCAGATCAACCGCGAACTCATCCAGAACCCGGATATGGGAAAGTATCTCGCGTGGCGGGATCTCGCCCTGGCGAGCGCCGTGCCGTTCAGCGCCTATCGGCCCTGAGGCGTAAGCGCAAAGCGCGAGCGGCCCCGGCCCGAAAGGACGGGCCGGGGCCGCTCGCTGGCCTGTTGCAGGTTTCCGTTACGGGAGGTTGCGGGCCATGACGATGCGCTGGACCTGGTTCGTGCCCTCGTAGATCTGGGTGATCTTCGCGTCGCGCATCATGCGCTCGACCGGGTAGTCGCGGGTGTAGCCGTAGCCGCCGAGGAGCTGGACGGCGTCCGTGGTGACCTCCATCGCCACGTCCGAGGCGAAGCACTTGGCGGCCGCGCCCTGGAAGGTGAGGTCGCTGTCGCCGCGCTCGGACTTGGCGGCGGCCGCGTACGTCAGCTGGCGGGCGGCCTCGATCTTCATGGCCATGTCGGCGAGCATGAACTGCACGCCCTGGAAGTCGGCGATCGGCTTGCCGAACTGCTTGCGCTCCTGGACGTAGCCCTTGGCGTAGTCGAGAGCGCCCTGGGCGATGCCGAGCGCCTGGGCCGCGATGGTGATGCGGGTGTGGTCCAGGGTCTTCATCGCCGTGGCGAAGCCGGTGCCCTCCGCGCCGATCATGCGGTCGGCGGGGATGCGGACGTTGTCGAGGTAGACCTCGCGGGTCGGGGAGCCCTTGATGCCGAGCTTCTTCTCCGGCGCGCCGAAGGAGACGCCCTCGTCGGACTTCTCGACGACGAACGCGGAGATGCCCTTCGAGCGCTTCTCGGGGTCGGTGACCGCCATCACCGTGTAGTACTCGGAGACGCCCGCGTTGGTGATCCAGCGCTTCACGCCGTTCAGGACGTAGTAGTCGCCGTCGCGTACCGCCTTGGTCTTCATGCCCGCCGCGTCCGAGCCCGCGTCCGGCTCGGAGAGGCAGTACGAGAACATGCCGTCGCCCTTGGCGAGCGGGGTCATGTACTTCTTCTTCAGGTCATCGGAGCCGGAGAGGATCACCGGGAGCGAGCCGAGCTTGTTCACCGCGGGGATGAGGGACGACGAGCCGCAGACGCGGGCCACCTCCTCGATCACGATGACCGTGGCGAGCGCGTCGGCGCCCGCGCCGCCGTACTCCTCCGGTACGTGCACCGCGTGCAGGTCGTTCGCCGTGAGGGCGTCGAGCGCCTCCTGCGGAAAACGGGCCTCCTCGTCCACCTCGGCGGCGAACGGCGCGATCTTCGCCTCGGCGAGCGAGCGGACGGCGTCCCGGAGCATGTCGTGCTCTTCGGCCGGGCGGTACAGGTCGAAGTCGGTCGAACCCGCCAAGTCTCTCACTCCCAAAGGTGCGGTACTGCTAACTACCGTTAAGTAACCTCAATTTTAGAGGGCCGGAGTCCGAGTCGCCTATGTCACCGCCGCGTGACCTTCGCGACAGCCCGGATATGCTCGGGCGCGCAGTCCGCGCTCGTACCTGTTCAGGAGCTTCCGCATGGCCCTCAAGATCACCGTGATCGGTACCGGCTATCTCGGTGCCACGCATGCCGCGGCCATGGCGGAGCTGGGGTTCGAGGTCCTCGGGCTCGATGTCGTGCCCGAGAAGATCGAGATGCTCTCGGCCGGGAAGGTCCCGATGTACGAGCCGGGCCTCGACGAGCTGCTCGGGCGGCATGTGGCCGGGCTGCCGGGGGCGAGCGGGCGGCTGCGCTTCACCACCTCCTGGGAGGAGGTCGGGGAGTTCGGCGACGTCCACTTCGTCTGTGTGAACACGCCGCAGAAGCACGGTGAGTACGCGTGCGACATGAGCTATGTCGACGCCGCCTTCGCCTCGCTCGCGCCGCATCTGAAGCGGCCCGCGCTGGTGGTCGGGAAGTCGACCGTGCCGGTCGGGTCCGCGGCGCGGCTTGAGCGGGTACTGCGGGACAACGCGCCCGCCGGGGACGGGGCCGAGCTGGCCTGGAACCCGGAGTTCCTGCGCGAGGGCTTCGCCGTGCGGGACACCCTGCATCCGGACCGGCTCGTGGTCGGCGTGCGGAGCGAGCGGGCCGAGAAGCTGCTGCGTGAGGTGTACGCGACGCCGATCGGCGAAGGCTCGCCGTTCATCGTGACCGACTTTCCGACCGCTGAGCTGGTGAAGACCTCCGCGAACTCGTTCCTCGCGACCAAGATCTCGTTCATCAACGCCATGGCCGAGGTGTGCGAGGCCGCGGACGGCGACGTCGTCAAGCTCGCGGAGGCGATCGGGCACGACGAGCGGATCGGGAGCAAGTTCCTGCGGGCCGGGATCGGGTTCGGCGGGGGCTGCCTGCCGAAGGACATCCGGGCCTTCATGGCGCGGGCGGGTGAGCTGGGGGCGGACCAGGCGCTGACGTTCCTGCGCGAGGTCGACTCGATCAACATGCGGCGGCGGGGGCACATGGTGGAGCTGGCGCGGGAGGCCGTCGGGGGCGGATCCTTCCTGGGGAAGCGGGTCGCCGTGCTCGGCGCGACGTTCAAGCCGGACTCGGACGATGTGCGCGACTCGCCCGCGCTGAACGTCGCCGGGCAGATTCACCTCCAGGGCGGTCAGGTCACCGTCTACGACCCCAAGGGCACGGACAACGCGCGCCAGCTCTTTCCGACGCTCGGGTACGCGGCCAGCGCGGTGGACGCGGCGCGGGGGGCGGACGTGGTGCTGCATCTCACGGAGTGGCGTGAGTTCCGGGAGCTGGATCCGGTGGCGTTGGGGGCCGTGGTGGCGGAGCGGGTGCTCTTGGACGGGCGTAACACGCTGGATCCGGTGCGGTGGCGTGCGGCGGGCTGGACGTATCGCGCGATGGGGCGTCCGGCGGCGTAGGGGGTACGGGCCCGGCCCGGCCCCGCTGGGCCGCGCGGCGACTGAGCCGTACCCCTGGCTGGGGTGCGCCCCCTCCCCCGGCTGGGGTGCGCCCCCTGGCTGGGGTGCCCGTTGGGCGTGGTGTCTTGGGCTGGGTGGCGGGCCGGGCGCGGTCTGTGCGTTGTGGGGCGGGGGCCCACCGGGGGTACGTGCTCACGCCGAACGCTCACCCGGTGGTGGTTACGGAACCCGGTGGTGACAGGCGGCGCTCCGCGCGCACCCCCGCCGTGCCCCTCACGTCGTCGTGCGTCCACCCCGCCGGGTGGGGCCGATTCACGCGTCGTGCGTCCACCCCGGCCGGTGGAGCCGATTCACGCGTCGTGCGTCCACCCCGCCGGTGGGGCGGTCTCGTGTGTATGCCTCGGTGTCCAGGTGTGGTAACCGTTGCGGTGACTCTGTTGTGAGGAGGCTGTCATGGCTGTTGCCAAGCTGGGCGCGGTGGTGCTCGACTGTCCCGACCCGCGTGCGCTCGCCGGGTTCTACGCCGCCGTCCTGGGCGGCACGATCGAGGACGGGAGCGAGGAGGACTGGGTCACTCTTCGGGGGTACGAGGGCACCCGCCTGGACTTTCAGCAGGTGCTCGAGTACGTACCGCCGAAGTGGCCCGGAACCGACGGCGCGCAGCAGTTCCACATCGATCTCACCGTGGACGATCTGGACGCGGCCGAGGAGCGGGTGCTCGCGCTCGGCGCGAAGGTCCTGGACGCCGATGACCGGTCGCGTACCTGGCGGGTCTATTCGGATCCGGCCGGGCATCCGTTCTGTTTGTGCGCTTGTTGAGCGCCGGTCAGTTGACGGTGACCTTCTCGTCGTTGTTGAGCTGGTCCACCAGGGTTTTGACCTTGGCCTTGTCCCAGACCAGGTTGGAGCCCTTGCTGCCGGAGATCGGCATGTTCATCGAGGTGCCGTCGCCGCCCGTGACGCCCTTCATGGCCCAGAACATCTCGGCCAGGTCGAACAGCCCCATGTCCTTATCGACGATCAGCGTGTCCAGGCCCGCGCCCATCGTCGGGTAGAGCTTGAAGGGGTTCAGGACGGTTGAGGGGGTCGCGGTCTGGCTGGCCAGGGCGGACAGGAACTTCTGCTGGTTCCTGGTGCGGTCCAGGTCGCCGCCCGCCAGGCCGTAGCGCTGGCGTACGAAGGCCAGGGACTGTTCGCCGTTGAGCCGGTGCGTGCCCGGCTCGAAGTCGGAGCCGGACTTCTTGTCCTTCATCCGCTGGTCGATCTTGATCTCGACCCCGCCGACCGCGTCCACGATGCTGGCGAAGCCGCCGAAGCCGATCTCCGCGTAGTGGTCGATGCGCAGTCCGGTGTTGTGCTCGACGGTGCGCACCAGCAGCTCGGGGCCGTCCTCGGCGTACGCGGCGTTGAGTTTGGTGGTGCCCGCCTTCGCCGGGTAGAGCTTGCCGGAGTCCGAGCCCTTGAAGGACGGGATCCGGACGTCGGAGTCGCGCGGCAGCGAGATCATGGTGTTCCCGTTGTCGCCGACGTGCAGGATCATCATCGAGTCGGTGCGCTTGCCCTCGGCCGAGCCGGTGTGCAGCCGCTTGCGGTCTTCGGCGGACAGGCCCTCGCGGCTGTCGGATCCGACGATCAGGTAGTTGGTGCCCTTGCCGCCGTCGGGGCGCTCGATGACCTTGGAGAGGTCGACCTCTCGGTTGAGTTGGGAGTCCGCCCAGAAGTAGGTGCCGATGGTGGTGGCGAGGACGACGACGGTGAGGGCCAGCGCGCCGATCTTGATGCGGCGACGCCAGTCGGGGGCCGACCTCGGTGCGGGCCTGCCGGTGCGGGCCTTTCCGCCGCCGTCGCCGCCTCGGTTTCCGGTCGGCGTGCCGTAGACCTGGCCCGTGTTGTAGCCGTCGTACGGGTCCTGCTGGCCGTACGCGGGCTGTGCGGGCACCTGGCGCGGCGGTGCGGCGGGGCGGGCGGCACGCTGGACGTAGCGCATCACGCGGGCGCCTTCCGGCCGCGCGCTCGCGCTGCCGCGGCCGTATCCCTGACCGCCGTCGCCGGTCCACCCTTCGGGCCAATCGTTCATGGGAACCAGTGTGCCGGGCCGGTCGAGCCGCTCCGCAAGGGCCGGTGGGATTTCGGGGCACGGCTGTTGCAGAGCTGGTGCAATGCGGCCGCGTGTCCGGCCCGGCTTAGGGTGGACCGTATGACAGATCAGGCCTCCGCTCCGGATTCGGACCTTCCGGGCAAGCCCACCGCGGCTTCCCGGACCACGCTCAGCCACATCATGACGCACAGCGACACCAACCTGCTGGGGACCGTGCACGGCGGTGTGATCATGAAACTGGTGGACGACGCCGCGGGCGCGGTGGCCGGACGCCACTCCGAAGGTCCCGCGGTCACCGCGTCGATGGACGAGATGGCCTTTCTCGAACCGGTGCGGGTGGGCGACCTGGTGCATGTGAAGGCCCAGGTGAACTGGACCGGCCGGTCCTCCATGGAGGTCGGGGTGCGGGTGCTGGCCGAGCGCTGGAACGAGTCGACCCCGGCCACCCAGGTCGGCTCCGCCTATCTGGTCTTCGCGGCCGTGGACACCGAAGGCAAGCCGCGTACGGTGCCTCCGGTGATCCCGGAGACCGAGCGCGACCAGCGCCGGTACCAGGAGGCGCAGATCCGCCGCACGCACCGGCTGGCCCGCCGCCGCGCCATCAAGGAGCTGCGCGAGCGGCACGCGGCGGAGGGGCTTGACTAGGGCTGAGGGCTGGCCGTGTGGCTGTCGACGCCCCCCTTGCGACCGCCGCGCCGTTCAGCCGTCCAGGTCCGTGAGCGTCGCGTGGGACGGTGCGCGGCGGGCGGACTCGTCGCGGGCCACGTCCTCGGCCGCGCGCAGCACCCGGACCGCGTTGTGCCAGGTGAGCTTGGCGAGGTCGGACGGGGACCAGGCGCGGCGCAGCAGCTCGGCGATCAGGTTCGGGTAGCCGGAGACGTCGTCCAGGCCGTCCGGTGTGAAGGCGGTGCCGTCGTAGTCGCCGCCGATGCCGATGTGGTCGATGCCCGCGGCCTCGCGCATATGGTCGAGGTGGTCGGCGACCGTGGCGACGGTGGCGACCGGGCGCGGGTTGGCCGCCGCGAACGCGGTGTGCACCGCCATCGCCGCGGGGGTGGTGTCGAGGTGGTCGAAGCCGTGCGCGCGCAGGTTGGCGTCGGCGCGCTCGGTCCACTCCACGGCCGCCGGGAGGATGAACTTGGGGACGAAGGTGGCCATCGCCACGCCGCCGTTCGCGGGCAGCCGCTCCAGGACGTCGTCCGGGATGTTGCGCGGGTGGTCGCAGATCGCTCGGGACGAGGAGTGGGAGAAGATCACCGGCGCGGTGGAGGTGTCCAGGGCGTCGCGCATCGTCGTCGCCGCGACGTGCGAGAGGTCCACCAGCATGCCGGTGCGGTTCATCTCGCGGACGACCTCGCGGCCGAACGGCGACAGGCCGCCGGACCGTGGGGCGTCGGTCGCCGAGTCCGCCCAGTCGGTGTTGTCGTTGTGGGTGAGCGTCAGATAGCGGACGCCCAGGGTGTGCAGGGCGCGCAGGGTGGCCAGCGAGTTGTTGATGGAGTGGCCGCCCTCGGCGCCCTTGAGGGAGGCGATGCGACCCTCGGCTCGCGCCTTGTCCATGTCGTCGGCGGTGCGCGCGGGCGCCAGCGCGTCCGGGTGGCGGGCGAGCAGCTGGTCGACGCAGTCGATCTGTTCCAGCGTGGCGCTGACCGCCGCGTCGCCGGTGAGCGAGGTGCGGACGTAGACGGACCAGAACTGCGCGCCGACGCCGCCCGCGCGCAGCCGGGCGAGGTCGGTGTGCAGGTGGGCGCTCTGGTCGGTGGCGATGTCGCGCTGGGCGTGGTCGTAGCCGACCTGTTCGCGCAGTGCCCAGGGCAGGTCGTTGTGGCCGTCGGCGACCGGCGATTCGGCGAGGAGTTCGCGGGCCTGGGTGAGGTACCGCTCGCGGGACGTGGCCGTCATGGCGGCGGTCACTTCCCGAAGCCGAAGGAGGCGTTGCCGTCGGCCTTCGCGCGCAGCCGCTTGCCCTTCTCGGTCGCCTGGTCGTTCAGGTCCTGCTGGAACTCCCGCATGCGCGCGAGGAGTTCGGCGTCGTGCGCGGCGAGCATCCGGGCCGCGAGCAGGCCCGCGTTCCGGGCGCCCGCGACCGAGACCGTGGCGACCGGGACCCCGGCGGGCATCTGGACGATGGACAGGAGGGAGTCCATGCCGTCCAGGTACTTCAGCGGGACCGGGACGCCGATCACCGGCAGCGGGGTGACCGAGGCGAGCATGCCCGGCAGGTGGGCCGCGCCCCCGGCGCCCGCGATGATCGCCTTGAGGCCGCGTTCGGCCGCGTCCTCGCCGTACGCGATCATCTCGCGCGGCATGCGGTGCGCGGAGACGACGTCGACCTCATAGGGGATCTCGAACTCGGCGAGCGCCTCGGCGGCCGCCTCCATGACGGGCCAGTCGGAGTCGGAGCCCATCACGATGCCGACCAGGGGGCTTGTGCTCATTCGGTGATCGTTCCTCGCAGGTAGCCGGCCGCGTGCTGGGCGCGCTCCAGGGCGTCGTCCAGGTCGTCGCCGTAGGTGTTGACGTGGCCCACCTTGCGGCCCGGCTTCACGTCCTTGCCGTACATATGGATCTTGAGCTGCGGGTCGCGGGCCATGCAGTGCAGGTACGCGGCGTACATGTCCGGGTAATCGCCGCCCAGGACGTTCGCCATCACGGTCCACTTCGCGCGGGGGCGCGGGTCGCCGAGCGGGAGGTCCAGCACGGCGCGTACGTGGTTGGCGAACTGGGAGGTCACCGCGCCGTCCTGGGTCCAGTGGCCGGAGTTGTGCGGGCGCATGGCGAGCTCGTTGACGAGGATGCCGGGGGACCCGTCGGGGTCGCGGGTCTCGAAGAGTTCGACGGCGAGGTGGCCGACGACGCCGAGTTCGCTGGCGATGCGCAGGGCGAGTTCCTGGGCCTGGAGCGAGAGGGCGTCGGGCAGGCCGGGCGCGGGGGCGATCACGGTGTCGCAGACGCCGTCGACCTGCCGGGACTCCACGACGGGGTAGGCGACGGCCTGGCCGTGCGGGGAGCGCACGACGTTCGCGGCCAGTTCGCGGACGAAGTCGACCTTCTCCTCGGCGAGCACCGGCACTCCGGCGCGGAACGGCTCGGCGGCGTCTTCGGCGGATCGTACGAACCACACGCCCTTGCCGTCGTAGCCGCCGCGGACCGTCTTGAGGATCACAGGGAAGCCCGCGCCCTCGGCCGCGAAGGCCGCCACGTCGTCCGGGTCGCGCACGATCCGGTGGCGTGGACACGGCACGCCGAGCTCGTCGAGGCGGGCGCGCATCACGCCCTTGTCCTGGGCGTGCACCAGCGCGTCCGGGCCGGGGCGCACGGGGATGCCGTCCGCCTCCAGGGCCCGCAGGTGTTCGGTGGGCACATGCTCGTGATCGAAGGTGATCACATCGCAGCCACGGGCGAACGCGCGCAGGGTGTCCAGGTCGCGATAGTCGCCGACGACGACGTCGCCGACGGCCAGGGCCGCCGAGTCCTGGGGGGTGTCACTGAGGATCTTGAATCTGATGCCGAGCGGGATGCCCGCCTCGTGTGTCATACGAGCGAGCTGCCCCCCGCCGACCATGCCGACTACCGGGAACGTCACATCGTCCAGGGTATCCGCGTCCGCGTCGTAGGTAAGAACGAGCCCCCGGTTCGTAGGGAGCGACGAGGCCGGATCGGGGCCGGAGCGGGGGGGGCCGGAGCGGGGGCCGGGTCCCCAGGCCGGAGCGGGGCCTGGGAGACGCCTGAGGCGGCTGTCGTGAGCGCTGGCTACCATGGATCGGGTCGACGAATCGACGTGCCATCGGCGAAGCGCCGGCATTCCGACCTGACGGGGTTGAGCCCACACCATGACGCAGCACCTCCCCCTGCGGGAAAGACTCGGCCGGCTCCTGCGGGAGGTGGTCAAGTTCGGTGCGGTGGGCGGCCTCGGCATCCTGGTCAACCTGGGCGTCTTCAATCTGCTGCGGGGCACCACGGAGATCCCGGTCGTGCGGGCCTCCATAGCGGCGACGGTGGTCGCGATCTGCTTCAACTACATAGGGTTCCGGTATTTCACCTACCGCGACCGCGACAAGAGCGGCCGGACCCGTGAGATGACGCTCTTCCTGGTGTTCAGCGCGGTCGGCCTGGTGATCGAGAACGGGGTGCTGTTCGCCGCGACCTACGGGTTCGGCTGGGACAGCCCGCTGCAGAGCAACGTCTTCAAGTTCCTGGGCATCGCGGTCGCGACGCTCTTCCGGTTCTGGTCCTACCGCACCTGGGTGTTCCGGGCGCTGCCGTCCGCGGACGCGGAAACGTTCCTGACGCGGCCCGACCGCGAGCGGGTCACCTGACCCCAGGCAGGTCATCCGACCGCCAGCGGGTCATCTGACGGTCGGGGGCTCCTTCGCCGTGGCGGACCCGCCGGGCGGCGTCGTACTGCGGGACAGGAACAGCCCGAACACCGGCGGCTTGGTCTGGAGCATCTCCAGCCGCCCGCCGTCCGCCTCCGCCAGGTCCCGCGCCACCGCGAGACCGATCCCGGTGGAGTTGCGGCCGCTGATGGTGCGCTCGAAGATCCGCGCGCCGAGCTCGGACGGCACGCCGGGGCCCTCGTCCGTGACCTCGACCACCACCTGGTTCCCGGTGACCCGCGTGCGCAGCGCGACCGTGCCGCCGCCGTGCATCAGGGAGTTCTCGATCAGCGCGGCCAGCACCTGGGCGACCGCGCCCGGCGTGCCCACGGCCTTCAGGTCCTTCTTGCCCGAGCTGACGATGGCGCGGCCCTTGCCCCGGTAGGCCGGACGCCACTCCTCGATCTGCTGCTTGACGATCTCGTCCAGGTCGAACGGGACGGCGGAGCCGGTGCGCGGGTCTCGGGAGTTGGTGAGCAGCCGCTGGACGACGTCGGTGAGCCGCTCGACCTGGGCGAGCGCGATGGTCGCCTCTTCCTTGACGGTCTCCGGGTCGTCGGTGAGCGTGATCTCCTCCAGCCGCATCGACAGCGCGGTCAGCGGCGTACGGAGCTGGTGCGAGGCGTCCGCGGCCAGGCGGCGCTCGGCGGTGAGCATCCGCCCGATCCGCTCGGCGCTGTTGTCCAGGACGTCCGCGACCCGGTCCAGCTCCGGCACTCCGTACCGCTTGTGGCGCGGGCGCTGGTCGCCGGAGCCGAGGCGCTCGGCGGTCTCGGCGAGGTCGGTCAGCGGCAAGGTGAGGCGGCTCGCCTGGCGCACCGCGAGCGCGACCGCGGCGACGACCGTGAGCAGCGCGACCCCGCCGACGACCAGCAGGACCCGGCCGACCTCCCTGGTGACCGTGGAGCGCGGCTCCTGGACCGTGACGGTCTCGCCCTGCTCGCCCTGTACGACGGCCTGGATGACCTCGCCGCCCGGCTTGCCGCCGACCTCGATGGCGGGCTGGCCCGGAATCTCGATCAGCGCGTAGCGGTCGCCGCCGACCTGGTCCCGCAGGATGCCCGCGGTGATCCGGGCGTCGCCGATCATCCGGCTGTCGACGATGGAGACCAGGCGCAGCGCCTCGGACTCCACCCGGTCCTGGGCGGCGCTGGTGATCGTCCGGGTCTCCACGAGCGCCACGGAGACCCCGAAGACGGAGATCACGACGAGCACCACGGCCAGCGTGGAGGTGATGAGGCGGCGGCGCATGGGCTTCTCGGCTCGGCTCTGCTCGGTGGGCGGCTCTGCTCGGGGTCGGCTTTACTCGGAGGGGGGCGGCTCCGCTCGGGGGTCAGCTCTTCTCGAAGCGGAAGCCGACGCCCCGCACGGTGGCGATATAGCGCGGGTTGGCGGCGTCGTCGCCGAGCTTCTTGCGCAGCCAGGAGATGTGCATGTCCAGGGTCTTGGTCGACGACCACCAAGTGGTGTCCCAGACCTCGCGCATCAGCTGCTCGCGGGTGACGACCCGGCCCGCGTCCCGTACCAGGACCCGCAGCAGGTCGAACTCTTTCGCGGTGAGCTGGAGCTCCTCGTCGCCCATCCAGGCGCGGTGCGACTCGACGTCGATCCGTACGCCGTGGGTGGCGGGCGGCGGGGTCGGCTCGGCCGCGCCGCGGCGCAGCAGGGCGCGCACTCGGGCGAGCAGCTCGGCCAGCCGGAACGGCTTGGTGACGTAGTCGTCGGCGCCCGCGTCGAGCCCGACGACGGTGTCCACCTCGTCCGCGCGCGCGGTGAGCACCAGGATCGGGAAGGTGTGCCCTTCGGAGCGCAGCCGCCGGGCCACCTCCAGGCCGTCCATGCCGGGCAGCCCCAGGTCGAGTACGACCAGGTCGATGCCGTCCTGCAGACCGGCGTCCAGGGCGGCGGGCCCGTCCTCGCGCACTTCGACCTCGTAACCCTCCCTGCGCAGTGCGCGGGCCAGCGGCTCCGAGATGGACGCGTCGTCCTCGGCGAGCAGTACACGGGTCATGGGGTGATGGTAGTCCGCGAGCCCGCGGCGGCGGAGGGCGCTCGGTAAGACCTGCGGCTCTATGAGGAAAATCGATCAGTTACCTTCGATTACACGGAGCGGTTCCAAAACCTCCTGTGATCCATCTCTCATACTCTTCCAAATGGCACATTGGCGTGCCGTATGGTGTGCGAACGCGTAAATCCGTATGTCGAGACCTTTGGCTCGCTCTGACTGCCGAAGGTCTCTTTTATGCGCATAACACGATCGACAATCTTGATCTGTGCGTGTGCGCCCCCGAGCGAACAGGAACGACCATGGCGTCCAGCCTGACGAAGGACTCGGCCAGTACCCCTGGCACCGAGAGGACCTTCCTCGGCCACCCCCGCGGCCTGACCACTCTCTTCTTCACCGAGATGTGGGAGCGCTTCTCCTACTACGGAATGCGCGCCCTGCTCGTGTACTACCTGGTCTCGGGCGGCACCGACGCCGCCGTGGGCAGCCAGGGCGGCGGCATGGCCATGAAGTCCGCCACGGCCGTGGCCATCTACTCGGTCTACGCGTCGACGGTCTATCTGATGGCCATGCCGGGCGGCTGGTTCGGCGACCGTGTCTGGGGCGCCCGCAAGACCGTCGCCATCGCCAGTTTCGTGATCATGGCTGGTCATCTCGCGCTGGCGATTCCGGGCCGTGCCGTGTTCTTCCTCGGACTCGTACTGGTCGCGGTCGGCTCGGGTCTGCTGAAGGCCAACATCTCCACGATGGTCGGGCACCTCTACAACCGCCCGGACGACCCGCGCCGGGACGGCGGCTTCACGCTCTTCTACATCGGCATCAACCTCGGCGCCTTCGCCGCCCCGCTGGTCATCGGCACGGTCGGCAAGGAAGTCAACTGGCACCTCGGCTTCGCGCTCGCCGCGGTCGGCATGGCGCTGGGACTGGCCATCTTCCTGGGCTTCAGCAAGAGCCTCGACCCCAAGAGCAGCCAGGTCCCCAACCCGCTCTCCGCCGAGGAGCGGAAGGCGATCCTCGGGAAGGCAGCCCTGGTCGCGGTCATCGTCGCCGTCGTCTACGGCCTGGTCGTGGCGCTGGGCGTGTTCACCCTGAACTGGGCCCTGGTCCCGCTGACCCTGGCCGGTCTGATCATCCCGGTCGCCGTCCTGACCCGCATCAAGCGTGACAAGGACCTGACCACGGCCGAGCAGTCCAAGCTGAACGGCTACATCTGGTTCTTCGTGGCCGCCGCCATCTTCTGGATGATCTACGACCAGGGCGGCTCGACCCTGTCGCTGTTCGCGGACGACAAGACCGCGGACTCGGTGCTGGGCATCAGCTTCTCGGCCACCTGGTACCAGTCGCTGAACCCGCTGTACGTCATGGCGCTGGCCCCGGTCTTCGCCTGGCTGTGGCTGTGGCTGGCCCGGAAGAACCAGGAGCCCAACACCATCGTGAAGTTCGCGATGGCGCTGGTCTTCATCGGCGGCTCGTTCTTCGTCTTCGTCGTGCCGATGGGCCTGGCGTCGGACGGGTCGAAGGTCAGCCCGATGTGGCTGGTCTCGATCTACATGATCCAGACCATCGCCGAGCTGTGCCTGTCGCCAGTCGGCCTCTCGGTGACCACCAAGATGGCGCCGCAGAAGTACGCGTCGCAGATGATGGGCGTCTGGTTCCTGTCCGTCACCGCCGGTGACTGCACCACCGGGCTGCTGTCCATCGCGGGCGTCGACCTCAACGGCACGGGCGTGATCGCGGCGCAGGCCGCGCTGGCCGTCGCCGCCGGTGTGGCGATCTACATGTACCGCAAGAAGGTGCAGGCCCTGATGGGCAGCGTTCACTGACGCGCGCTTCGTACGGTTGAAGGGGCCGCCGCACCGGTCGGTGCGGCGGCCCTTTCGCGTCGCGTGTACCTCAGCGCAGGCGTCGCCTCGGCAGGAACGTGAAGACCGCGCCGCCGAGCAGGATCACCGTGCCCGCGACCAGGGCGAGGGCGCGCAGGGCGCCGTTGTCGGCGGCGCCGGTGTCGGCGAGGCCGCCGTTGCTGCTGCCGCTGCCGCTTGAGCTGGGGCCGCCCGCTGTGCCGCCGGTGGCCGTCCCGCCGGTGGTGGTGCCACCGGCCGTGGTGCCACCAGTCGTGGTGCCACCGGTCGTAGTGCCGCCCGTCACGCCGCCCTCGTCTTCGACGTCCAGTTGCAGGGACACGGCGGCCTCACCCTGGACCTCGCACGGGATCGTGATGTCCTGGCCGCCCAGCGACACCTTGATCGTGAGCGTGCCGGGGGCGAGGGTGGCCTTTCCGGTGGCGCCCGGCTTGTACGTTCCCGTCATGTCGGGCAGGTTGACCGGCTTGCCCTGTTCCAGGGGCTCCGCGTTGGCCGGTCCGGTGACCTTGACGGTGCCCTCGTCGTCGCCGCCGACCGTCACGTCCATGGACGGGGTGAGGGCGTTCGCGGGGAGCGGGGCCGGGCTGTCCATCACCCCGTCGGCGGTGTCGACGGTGAGGTCGTAACTTCCGCCGTTCTTCTTGGCGTTGACGGTCACGGCGGACTCGATGGCGGCGGGGCCCGGTGACTCGCAGGCGAAGGCCACGGTGACCTCCTTGCCGGGGAAGTCGGTCTCACCGTCGCCACCGCCGCTGGTGCCGCCCGTATCGCCTCCGGTCCCGCTGGTCCCGCCCGTGGTGCCGCTGGTGCCGCCCGTGGTGGTGCCGCCGTCGTCGCCGCCCCCGCTCGTACCTCCGGTGTCGCCTCCGGTCCCGCCGGTGTCGCCGCCCGTGTCGCCGCCGGTGCCGCCCGTGTCGCCCCCGGTGCCGCCGTCGCTCGCCGTGACGTTGATCGTCGCCGCGGCCTCGACCTCCTCGGTCGGGGCGCACTTGGTGTCCGTCGAGATCGGCTTGCTGACGTTGATCTCGTACGCGTCCGGGGTCAGCGTGACCTCGCCCGCGGCCGTCAGGGTCAGCGTGGCCTTCATGTCGGACAGGACCATCGGGCTGTTCTTGGGGATCGGCGGGTTCTCGCGCTCGCCCTCCATCGCCAGGTCCGCGGTCTGCGCCCCGGTCACCTTGAGCACACCGGTCGGCTTGACCGTGTCCTCGTCCAGGTCGAGCACGTCCGGGTTCTTCGACGCGGCCTCGACCGTCTTCCAGACCACCTCCACCTCGTCGCCGACCTTCGCCTCGGCCGGTGCCACGATGTCCACCGTGGTGGTGCCCTGGACCGGCGGCAGCCCGGATATCGGGGGCGGCACGCACTCGGTGGCGTACGAGACCTCGGCGGCCTGCGCGGGCGTCGCGGCCAGCAGGATTCCGGCGCCGCCGAGCATGAGCGCGACTCCCGCCGCGCTCGCTCCGCGCGCTCTCCGACGCGTGATCACATCTCTCGCCTCTTTCCTGGTGCCGTCGGGTGGTCATCGGACGGTGCGGAGAGCGGTGCGGGCGGTGCGGGCGGTGCGGCTTCGGGGCGTGCGGTGTCCGGCGTGAACCAGGGCAGGGCGGCGGCAGCGCCGGACGGACGGCCGGGCTCCGGCGGCCCCGGCGGACCCGGCGGCCCCGGCGGACCCGGCGG